>NZ_JAWJTG010000035.1:0-49064 GCF_032911605.1 Stenotrophomonas mexicanensis | reverse complement strand
CTTCAGCGCGCGACCGGGCATCAGTGCGGACCAAGGTCCGCACCCACCAGAAGCGATCCACAGCCATCAGAGGTTCTCGGCGGCTGCCTGGACCTGCCTGGTGCCAACCTTGGTTGGCACATTCCTTCAGCGCGCGACCGGGCATCAGTGCGGACCAAGGTCCGCACCCACCAGAAGCGGGTCCCCCCCCACCTGAGGCGGTTCACGCGCCGCCGGCAAACCCGTGCTGCCGCCACGCTTCGTACATCACCACCGCAACGGTGTTGGAAAGATTGAGGCTGCGGTTGTCCGGCCGCATCGGCAGGCGCAGGCGGCGGCCATCGGGCAAGGCATCGAGCACGTCCTGCGGCAGGCCGCGGCTTTCCGGGCCGAACAGGAAGGCATCACCATCTTCAAAGGCCACGCTGTCGTAGCGCACGCTGGCCCGGGTACTCAGTGCGAACAAGCGCTTTGGTGCGATCCGCGCCAGCGCGGTGTCCAGGTCGGGGTGGACCTGCAGGCGCGAGTACTCGTGGTAGTCCAGGCCGGCGCGCTTGAGCTGCTTGTCTTCCAGTGCGAAGCCGAGCGGCTCGACCAGGTGCAGCTGCGCGCCGGTGTTGGCGCAGAGCCGGATCACATTGCCCGTGTTGGGCGGGATTTCCGGTTGGAACAGGATCACATGGAACTGGGGCGCGGCATTCATCGGCGCAGTGTACCTGCGACGACCGCCGCCTTTACGGCGCACGCCCTGCGCTGGGCAGGGCGGCACCGGTTACGGGCGCAGCAGGACCTGGGCGGTTTCGGTGGCCAGGGCCTGCAGGTCGGCGGCGCTCGGGCGCACCTGCAGGGCCGGCAGGTTGACGATGACCGAGTTGGCGACGTTGGTGGCGGCAGCAGCCAGGGTGGCGGCGTAGCGCTGGGCTTCCATTTCGGCGGCCAGGGCGACGCGCTGTTCCAGGCTCGGGCGCACTTCCACCGAGGCCAAGGTGGTGATCGGCATCGCGGCAGCAACCGGGGCGGCAACGTAGCCATTGCGCTCGGCCAGCTGGTCTGCGCTCGGGCGCACTTCCACGGTGGCCAGGGTCGGGATGCCGCTGGCCTGTTCCCAGGCCTGCTGGGCCAGCTGGTCGGCGGCCGGGCGGACCTGCACGGTGGCCAGGGTCTGGATGGATTCGGAGGCCTGCACCGACGAAACAACCGCGGTGCCTGCGATCAGGGCGATGGCGATGGCAATGGTCTTGGCGTTCATGACGGGGCCTGTTTAGTGTTGGTGATCAGTGGTGTGGTAGTAAGGTAGTACACCGATTCTGGGCTTGCAAGGAAAATTTTCGGCTTCCTGCATTTGTTCAGTCTTCAGTCAGCTTTTATCTGAAGCCCTTCCTGGCGCAGGAAGTACCAAGCAATCCCCGTGCCAACTTTTAGTTGTTGATTTGCAAGAGTTTTTGTTTGGTCGAGAAGTGTCCGGTAGGCGGACACCTGTCCATTCGATGTGCTGCGGACACTGTCCGGACGGTCCTGGCGGGCGCTTGTGACCGGTCAGGCGGCGCAGATCGGCGCTGCGGATGGGGCACAGGGGCAAACACCCCCAGTGACTGCTGGCCGATTCCTGCCGCTGCGTGCGCAGGCTAGGATCGGGGTTCACCTATGTGACCAAGGATCCGGATATGTCTCTCGCCCTTCGCCCGCGCGCTGCACTGCTGGCCGTCGCCCTCAGCACCGCCCTGGGCACGCTTGTGCCTTCCCATGCGCTGGCGGCCAAGCCGACCGCACCGGCCAAGGTCGATATCCCGTATGAGCAGTTCACCCTGCCCAACGGCCTGCGCGTGATCGTGCATACCGATCGCAAGGCGCCGATCGTCGCCGTCAACGTCTGGTACCACGTGGGCAGCAAGGACGAACCGGCCGGCCGTACCGGCTTCGCGCACCTGTTCGAACACCTGATGTTCCAGGGCAGCGAAAACCACGACGGCGAATTCTTCGAACCGTTCAAGCAGGTCGGTGCCACCAACCAGAACGGCACCACCAATACCGACCGCACCAACTACTTCGAGAACGTGCCCACCACCGCGCTGGACATGGCGCTGTGGATGGAGTCGGACCGCATGGGCCATCTGGTCGGTGCGATCGACCAGGCGGCGCTGGATGAGCAGCGTGGCGTGGTGCAGAACGAGAAGCGCCAGGGCGAGAACCAGCCCTACGGTCAGGCCTGGGACCAGCTCAACAAGGCGCTGTACCCGGTAGGCCACCCGTATCACCACGGCGTGATCGGTTCGATGAACGATCTGAACGCGGCGTCGCTGGATGACGTGAAGACCTGGTTCCGCACCTGGTACGGCCCGAACAATGCGGTGCTGGTGCTGGCCGGCGACATCGACCTGGCCACTGCCAAGGAAAAGGTCGGCAAGTACTTCGGCAGCATCCCGGCCGGCCCGACCATGGCGCAGCCGGCAGTGAACGTGGCCAAGCGCAACGCCGACACGCGCGAGACGATGACCGACAAGGTGCCGCAGGCGCGCATCTACCGCGCCTGGAACGTGCCGCAGGTCGGCACCACCGATGTCGATCAGCTGCAGCTGTTCGCGCAGGTCCTGGGCGGTGCCAAGTCCTCGCGCCTGAGCCAGCGCCTGCAGCACCAGGACAAACTGGTGGACAGCATCGCCTCGGGCCTTTCGACCTCGCAGCTGGGTTCGAACTTCGTGATCATGGCGACGGTCAAGCAGGGCCAGGACCCGGCCAAGGTCGAGAAGATCATCGACGAGGAACTGGACCGCCTGATCAACCATGGCCCCACCGCGGCCGAGCTGGAGCGCGCCAAGACCGGTGCCCGCGCCGGCTTCATCCGCGGCATCGAGCGCATCGGCGGCTTCGGCGGCAAGGCCGACGCACTGGCCGAGTGCGCGGTGTTCACCGGCGACCCGGGCTGCTTCCGCACCTCGCTGGCCAACATCGAGAAGGCCAGTGCCGCTGATCTGAGCCGGCTGGGCGCGCAGTGGCTGGACAAGGGCAGCCACACCCTGGTGATCGCACCGGGTGAGCGTGTGGCGCTGAAGGAAGACCCGAGCCAGGCGCCGAAGCCGTTCAACGTTCCCGCGGTGGACCCCAAGTACAGCACCCTGCCGGAGCAGGTCGACCGCAAGGCCGGCGTGCCGCAGACCCGCGAGTTCCCGCAGCTGAAGTTCCCGGCGCTGCAGCGCGCCACGCTGAAGAACGGCACCCAGGTGATCCTGGCCGAACGCCACGAGATTCCGGTGGTGCAGTTCAGCTACCAGTTCCCGGGCGGCTTCAGCGCCGACCAGGGCCGCAAGCCGGGCACCGCCAACTTCACCATGAGCCTGATGACCGAAGGCGCCGGCAAGCTCGGCTCGCTGGCCTTCGCCGATGCTGCCGATGCGCTGGGCGCCAGCCTGGATGCCTCGGCCGGCCTGGACTCGATGAGCGTGGACCTGTCGGCACTGAAGGAGAACCTGGCACCGTCGCTGGCGCTGTACCGCGACCTGCTGCGCGAGCCGCGCTTCGAGCAGGGTGAGATCGACCGGGTCAAGGCGACCTGGATCGCCGGCATCCAGCAGGAGAAGGTCAACCCGGGTGCGGTGGCGATGCGCGTGCTGCCGCCACTGCTGTATGGCAAGGGCCACCCGTATGCCATTCCGTTCACTGGCAGTGGTGATGAGGCGGCGATCAGCGGCCTGACCCGCGAAGATCTGGTTGATTTCCACCACGACTGGCTGCGCCCGCAGAACGGCACCCTGATCGTGGTCGGTGATACCACGCTGGCGGAAATCGTGCCGCTGCTGGACAAGCAGCTGGGCGACTGGAAGGCTGCCGGCGATGCTCCGCAGGTGAAGGCGGCGACCGACGTCGCATTGCCGAAGGGCCCGCGTGTGTTCCTGATCGACCAGCCGGGCGCGGTGCAGGCCAACCTGTTCGCCGGCCAGGTGGTCGCGCCGTCCAGCGCCACCAGCTCGACCCGCTTCGATATCGCCAACGGCGTGATCGGTGGCGACTTCACCTCGCGCCTGAACATGAACCTGCGTGAGGACAAGCACTGGTCGTACGGTGCGCGCAGCAGCGCGATCAATTCGGTGGGCCAGCGCCCGTGGATGGCCAGCGCGCCGGTGCAGATCGACAAGACCGGCCCGGCGATGGCGGAAATGCGCAAGGAAATCGCCGCGTTCGCCGACGGCAGCAAGCCGGCCACCGCCGCCGAGGTCAACCGCATCCGCAACATCCAGACCCTGAGCCTGCCCGGTGCCTACGAGACCGCCAGCGCGGTGGCGTCGACCATCGGTTCGATCGTGCAGTTCAAGCGCCCGGATGACTACGTGCTGCGCCGCAAGGCCGAGATCGAGGCGATGACACCGGCACAGGTGCAGCAGGCCGCCGCCGAGATCAAGCCGCAGGCGCTGACCTGGGTGGTGGTGGGTGACCTCAAGCAGACCGAAGCGGCCGTGCGCGCGCTGAACCTGGGCGAGGTGACGGTGATCGATGCCGAAGGCAATCCGGTCAAGAAGTAAGGCAATACCCGGCCCGCCATGGGGCGGGCCGGCTCCTCCGGTAGTGCCGGCCGCTGGCCGGCAACTCCGTGACCCGAAGGCGGGGTCAGGCTCCCCTGCGGGGGATCTGACCCCACCCACCCACCGGCTACCCCCGATTCAGGCTGTTCAGGCAGAATCCCCCCATACCCTCCCAGGATCTGCCCATGCGCGTTCTGCTGCTTTCCTCCCTGCTGCTCACCGTCACCGCCTGTACCTGGGTGCCGATCGAACCGGCCGGCAAGGCGACCCGCGTGCTGCCGGCAGGCCCGGTTCCCGCTGGCTGCATCGCCAAGGGCGAGGTGGTGGTGACCGTGAAGAGCAAGGTCGGCTTCTACAACCGCAACCCGCTGCGTGTGCAGGAAGAGCTGGAAACCCTGGCCCGCAACGAGGCGCCGAGCGCCGGTGCCAATGCCGTGCAGGCCGCCGCGGCTCCGGCCGATGGCAGTCAGCGCTTCGCCGCTTTCCAGTGCCCGCCGCGCTGAACGCTTCACCATACGGCCAAGCCTGAATTCGTAAAGATGCGGTGAAGGCCCCGGGGGTTATAGAATAGCGCCCCCTTTTGCCTGAGCCTTGGCGCTAACCTCGATGCTCTTCAAGAATGTCTCGATCGCCGGCCTGGCACACGTTGATGCGCCGCACACGCTGACGACCAAGGAAATCAACGAGCGGCTGCAGCCGACGTTGGATCGCCTCGGTATCCGCACCGACGTGCTCGGCGATATCGCCGGCATCCATGCCCGCCGCCTGTGGGACAACGGCGTGCTTGCGTCCGATGCCGCCACCATGGCCGGCCGCAAGGCGCTGGAAGACGCGGGCATCGATGCAACGCAGGTTGGCCTGCTGGTCAACACCTCGGTCAGCCGCGACTACCTGGAGCCGTCCACGGCCTCCATCGTGTCGGGCAACCTCGGCGTCAGCGACGAGTGCATGACCTTCGACGTCGCCAATGCCTGCCTGGCCTTCATCAACGGCATGGATATCGCGGCGCGCATGATCGAGCGCGGCGACATCGACTACGCGCTGGTGGTGGATGGCGAGACCGCCAACCTGGTGTACGAGAAGACCCTGGAGCGCATGACCGCCCCGGACGTCACCGCCGACGACTTCCGCAACGAGCTGGCCGCCCTGACCACGGGTTCGGGCGCCGCCGCGATGGTGATGGCGCGCTCGGAGCTGGTGCCGGATGCGCCGCGCTACAAGGGCGGCGTGACCCGCTCGGCCACCGAGTGGAACCAGCTGTGCCTGGGCAACCTGGACCGCATGGTCACCGACACCCGCCTGCTGCTGATCGAAGGCATCAAGCTGGCGCAGAAGACCTTCAGTGCCGCCAAGATCGCACTCGGCTGGGCCGTGGAAGAGCTGGACCAGTTCGTGATCCACCAGGTCAGCCAGCCGCACACCGCTGCGTTCATCAAGAACTTCGGCATCGACCCGAAGAAGGTCATGACCATCTTCGGCGAGCACGGCAACATCGGCCCGGCCTCGGTGCCGATCGTGCTGAGCAAGCTCAAGCAGCTGGGCAAGCTGAAGAAGGGCGATCGCATCGCGCTTCTGGGTATTGGCTCGGGCCTGAACTGTTCGATGGCTGAAGTGGTCTGGTAAGCAGCCCGCTGCCCGACCTCCTGTAGAGCCGAGCCATGCTCGGCTCACGCGCGCAGCGCGGCTCTTCCGCAGCGGACCGGAGAGCAGCCGAGCATCGGCTCGGCTCTACACCGCGCCGCGATTCTCCCCAGGTACTCCGCATGCGCGATCTTCCCGGTTACCCCGCCCACCCGCAGCGCTTCGAGGTCCGCCCCGGCCTGTCGATGAACTATCTCGACGAAGGCCCGCGCGATGGCGAAGTGGTGGTGATGGTGCACGGCAACCCGTCGTGGAGCTATTACTGGCGCACGCTGGTGGCCGGCCTGTCGGACACGTACCGCTGCATCGTGCCGGATCACATCGGCATGGGCCTGTCGGACAAGCCCGATGACAGCCGCTACGAGTACACGCTGCAGTCGCGCGTGGACGACCTTGATGCGCTGCTGAAGCACCTGGGCATCACCGGTCCGGTGACCCTGGCCGTTCACGACTGGGGCGGCATGATCGGCTTCGGCTGGGCGCTGTCGCACCACGACCAGGTGAAACGCCTGGTGGTGCTCAACACCGCCGCGTTCCCGATGCCGGCGGCGAAGACGATGCCGTGGCAGATCGCGCTGGGCCGGCACTGGAAGATCGGCGAGTGGATCATCCGCACCTTCAACGCGTTCTCGTCCGGCGCCTCGTGGCTGGGCGTGGAGCGGAAGATGCCGGCCGACGTGCGCCGCGCCTACGTGTCGCCGTACAACAGCTACGCCAACCGCATCAGCACCATCCGTTTCATGCAGGACATCCCGCTGTCGCCGGCCGACAAGGCCTGGTCGCTGCTGGAACGTGCCGGCAAGGCGCTGCCGTCGTTCGCCGACCGACCGGCCTTCCTCGGCTGGGGCCTGCGCGACTTCGTGTTCGACCACCACTTCCTGAAGGGCTTCCAGGCTGCGCTGCCGCAGGCCCAGGTGCATGCCTTCGAGGACGCCGGGCATTACGTGCTGGAAGACAAGCACGAAGTGCTGGTGCCGGAAATCCGCGCGTTCCTGGACAAGAACCCGATCTGAGGTGTGCCGACCAACGGTCGGCACCCACCGGAAGAGGAAATGGGTAGGTGCCGACCGTTGGTCGGCACACCCGAAGGGTTCATGAGGTTGCCGGCCAGCGGCCGGCACTACCCCTACGCCGCGACCGGCGCCTGCGGCGACGGGCTGTTGCCGTTGTCGTCCGGATGGTCGTCGTCGTTGTCGGCCGCGTCGCGCCAGCGCCAATCGGCCAGGGTCAACGGATCCAGGCCGTAGGCGATGCGCGCCTTGTCGCACTGCGGGCTGGCCTTGCCGTACTCCCACGATGCATCCACCTCACGGCACACGCTGGGCCGGTTGGGGTGGATGGTGCAGCGTGAATACACGCCGATCTGTGCATCCAGCGCCACGCAGCGCACCGGTTTGGAATGGGTGCCGCGCATGCACAGGCGGTGCGGGTCCAGCACCTCGGTCAGCTGGTGCGGCACGCCGCCGGGGGTGACCTCGTCTGATTCCATCCAATGGAAGGCCACGCGGTATTGGGTGCAGCAGGCGCCGCAGGTCATGCAGGGATGTTGCATGGGCAAGCCGCCCCGGGCGGCAGTCGGAATCAGGAACGAGGGTGCGGATTTTCCACGAAGTGGGCCGCCGCGCAAGAAATTCCGTAAGCGGCGACAATGAACGGATGAACCGACCCTGCAATATTGCCGCCCGTTTGCCTGAACTGGCGCGTGAACGGCCCCACCAGATCGCCATCCGCTGCCCGGGCCGCCGTGGTGCCGGCAACGGCATGGCCGCCTACGACGTGACCCTGGATTACCGCCAGCTGGACGCCCGCAGCGACGCCATGGCGGCTGGCCTGGCCGGCTATGGGATCGGTCGCGGGGTGCGCACGGTGGTGATGGTGCGGCCGTCACCGGAGTTCTTCCTGCTGATGTTCGCCCTGTTCAAGCTGGGTGCGGTGCCGGTGCTGGTCGACCCGGGCATCGACAAGCGCGCGCTGAAACAGTGCCTGGACGAGGCGCAGCCGCAGGCCTTCATCGGCATTCCGCTGGCGCACGTGGCGCGGCTGGTGCTGCGCTGGGCGCCGTCGGCGGCGCGCCTGGTCACCGTTGGCCGCCGCCTGGGCTGGGGCGGAACCACTCTGGCCGCGCTGGAGCGCGCCGGCGCCAACGGGGGGCCGATGCTGGCCGCCACCGATGGCGAGGACATGGCCGCGATCCTGTTCACCAGTGGCTCCACCGGCGTGCCCAAGGGCGTGGTCTACCGCCACCGCCACTTCGTCGGCCAGATCCAGCTGCTGGGGAGCGCGTTCGGCATGGAAGCGGGCGGCGTGGACCTGCCGACCTTCCCGCCGTTTGCCTTGTTCGACCCGGCGCTGGGCCTGACCTCGGTGATCCCGGACATGGACCCGACGCGGCCGGCGCAGGCCGATCCGGCACGCCTGCACGATGCCATCCAGCGCTTCGGCGTGACCCAGCTGTTCGGCTCGCCAGCATTGATGCGGGTGCTGGCCCGGCACGGCCGGCCGCTGCCGACGGTGACCCGGGTGACCTCGGCCGGTGCGCCGGTGCCGCCGGACGTGGTCGCCACCATCCGCAGCCTGCTGCCCGCCGATGCCCAGTTCTGGACCCCGTATGGCGCCACCGAGTGCCTGCCGGTGGCGGTGGTGGAGGGGCGCGAGCTGGAGCGTACCCGCGCGGCCACCGAGGCCGGCGCCGGTACCTGCGTGGGCAACGTGGTGGAGCCGAACGAGGTGCGCATCATCGCCATCGATGACGCACCGTTGGCCGACTGGTCGCAGGCGCGCGTGCTGGCTACCGGCGAGGTGGGCGAGATCACCGTGGCCGGACCGACCGCTACCGACAGTTACTTCAACCGCCCGCAGGCCACCGCGGCGGCGAAGATCCGCGAGACGCTGGCCGATGGCAGCACCCGCATCGTCCACCGCATGGGTGACGTGGGCTACTTCGATGCGCAGGGCCGCCTGTGGTTCTGCGGCCGCAAGACCCATCGCGTGGAAACCGCACAGGGGCCGTTGTACACCGAACAGGTCGAGCCGGTGTTCAACACCGTGCCCGGCGTTGCGCGCACGGCACTGGTTGGCGTTGGCCCGGCGGGTGCGCAGGTGCCGGTGCTGTGCGTGGAACTGCAGCGTGGCCAGAGCGACAGCCCGGCATTGCGCGAGGCGCTGCGCGCCCAGGCCACCCTGCGATTGCCCGAGGCGAACCTGCAGCACGTACTGATGCATCCCGCGTTCCCCGTCGATATCCGTCACAACGCCAAGATCGGCCGCGAGAAGCTCGCCGTCTGGGCCAGCGCCGAACTGGAGAAGCGCGCATGAAGATCCTGGTCACCGGTGGTGGTGGTTTCCTTGGCCAGGCGCTGTGCCGCGGGCTGGTCGAGCGTGGCCACCAGGTGCTGGCGTTCAACCGCAGCCACTACCCGGAACTGCAGGCCATGGGCGTGGGCCAGATCCGCGGCGATCTGGCCGATGCGCAGGCAGTGCTGCACGCGGTGGCCGGCGTCGACGCGGTGTTCCACAACGGCGCCAAGGCCGGCGCCTGGGGCAGCTATGACAGCTACCACCAAGCCAACGTGGTCGGCACCGACAACGTCATCGCCGCCTGCCGCGCGCACGACATCAACCGGCTGGTCTACACATCCACGCCCAGCGTGACCCACCGCGCCACCCATCCGGTGGAGGGCCTGGGTGCCGACGAAGTGCCGTACGGCGAGGACTTCCAAGCGCCGTATGCGGCGACCAAGGCGATCGCCGAACAGCGCGTGCTGGCCGCCAACGATGCGTCGCTGGCGACGGTGGCGCTGCGCCCGCGCCTGATCTGGGGCCCGGGTGACCAGCAGCTGGTGCCGCGCCTGGCCGAACGTGCGCGGCTGGGCCGCCTGCGGCTGGTCGGCGACGGCAACAACATGGTCGATACCACCTACATCGACAACGCCGCGCTCGCGCATTTCCTCGCCTTTGAAGCGTTGGCACCGGGGGCTGCGTGTGCGGGCAAGGCCTATTTCATCTCCAACGGTGAGCCGCTGCCGATGCACGAGCTGGTCAACAAGCTGCTGGCCGCGGTTGGCGCGCCGACGGTGGACAAGGCGATCAGCTTCAAGACCGCTTATCGCATCGGCGCGGTCTGCGAACGGCTGTGGCCGCTGCTGCGCCTGCGTGGCGAGCCGCCGCTGACCCGCTTCCTGGCCGAGCAGCTGTGCACGCCGCACTGGTACAGCATGGAGCCGGCGCGCCGTGACTTCGGCTACGTGCCGCAGGTCAGCATCGAGGAAGGACTGCGCAGGCTGAAGGCTTCATCTGCCGCATAGGTCGCCATCACTGGTTGCACACCGCCAGATCGGGAGGATGGACCCACGCCATCCAACGGCCCGGACATCTGCGAGGAGCACCATGCTGCATTACGCCGTTATTTTCTTCGTCATCGCCATCATCGCTGCCGTGCTCGGCTTCTCCGGCATCGCCGGTGCCGCCAGCAACATCGCCTGGATCCTGTTCGTTGTGTTCCTGGTACTGGCAGTGATTTCGATGTTCCGCAAGCGCGGCTAGAAGACCGCTGGGTAGTGCCGGCCGCTGGCCGGCACTGTTCTTTCCGGTGGGTGCCGACCGTTGGTCGGCCCCCCACGCCCCTTTGTAGCGTCGAGCCATGCTCGACTGCTTTTCATGAGTCGAGCATGGCTCGACTCTACAGAGAAAGCGAGCGCTCCTGCACGGCGCTGTGCAATCCGCGATCGGCTGCATGGCGCTCCAGCGCCAGTTCGATCAGGCGCGTGATCAGCGTGGTGTAGTCCACACCGCTGGCGCCCCACAGCTTCGGGTACATGCTGATGCGGGTGAAGCCCGGCAGCGTGTTGACCTCGTTGATGACGATCTCGCCGTCTGCGGTGAGGAACACATCCACGCGCGCCATGCCCGCACACTCCAGCGCCTGGTAGGCCCGCAGCGCGATCTGCTGGATACGCGCCTGGGTTGCAGCATCGATATCCGCCGGCACGACCACCTCGGCGCCATCCTCGTTGATGTACTTGGTGTCGTAGGCGTAGAACTCGTCGTGCACCACCACCTCGCCGCACAGGCTGGCCTGCGGTTGTTCGTTGCCCAGCACCGCGCACTCGATCTCACGGCCGACCACCGCCGATTCGACCAGCACCTTGTGGTCATAGCGCAGCGCCAATGCAAGTGCCTCGGCGAAGCCCGCCGCATCCTTGACCTTGCTCACACCCACCGACGAACCCTGGTTGGCCGGCTTCACGAACAACGGCAGGCCGAGCTGCGCGATCACCGCATCGACATCGACGTCAGCGGCCTGGTGACGCCGGATGCACAGCCACGGCGCCACCTGCAGGCCAGCGTCGCGCAACAGGCGCTTGGTCACGTCCTTGTCCATCGCCACCGCCGAGCCCAGCACCGGCGAACCGACGAAGGGCAGGTTGGCCATGCGCAGCAGTCCCTGCAGCGCACCGTCCTCGCCCAGCGGCCCGTGCACGATCGGCAGCACCACATCGATCTGGCCCAGCGCGCTGGCCGCATCGGACGGCTGCAGCTGTGCCTGCTCAGCACCCGGGCGTACCGCCAGCGACGTGCCGGACCGATGCAGCGCGATGCGCGACGGATCATCGGCATTGATCAGGAAGGTATCCGGCTGGCTCAGATGCCACTGGCCCTGCTTGTCGATACCGACCAGCACCGGCTCGAAGCGCTCGCGATCAAGCGCATCGAGGATGTTCTTCGCCGACTGCAGCGAAACTTCGTGCTCGGAGGACTTGCCCCCGAAGATGATGCCGACCCGGGTCCGTGCCATGGTGTTGCGATGTCCTGTGCGTTGCGTGGCCTCATAGCATGAACCTTCATCGGCCCTCCGCGTGAGGCATAGATGAACCAGAAATCCATCCACGCATGGCGTGGATCTAGCGTCCTCCATGGCCCATCAATAGGGGGTCAGAGCCCGTTGCGCAGCAACGGGATCCGACCCCAGTCGTTCCGGCAGATCGCAGGAACCTGTCGAAGGCGGGGTGGGGCCTGTTGCGGGGGCGTGAGCCGCATGGATGCGGCGACCGAGCTTACAGGGACGTACTTGCAGCGGCCCCCGCAACCGGCCCCATCCCGCCTACCCACGGAATGCCCGCTGTTGCTTCGGCTGTTGCCGTTGCTGTTGCATCTGCGGGTGCCGGGCGGCAGCCCGGCCCAAGCCCCCCACCCACGCAGGTAGAATGCGCACATGGCTCTCTCCCTGCTCAAGTCCCTCAAGCCGGTCGCTGGCCGCGCCCTGCAGATCGCCCTGAACCGCGCGCTGGCGCTGGATCCGGATACCCGCCATGCACTGGCCAGCCTCGACGGCCGGCACATCGACCTGACCCTGGAAGCGCCGTCGCTGGCCATGCGCATCAGCGTCGACGGTGATGCACTGCGGGTCGGCCCGGTGGACGCGCAGGAAGCCGACCTGGCCGTGCGCAGCAGCCTGGCCGGCGTGCTGGCGCAGCTGCCGCTGCTGGCCAACGCACGGCGCGGCGACAACAACGGCAAGGGTCGCGTGCGCGTGGCCGGTGATGCCGAACTGGCGCGTCGCCTGCAGCAGCTCGCCAAGGGCTTCGACCCGGACTGGCAGCAGCCGTTCGTCAGCGTGTTTGGCGAAGTGCTGGGCGTGCAGGTGGCCAACACCCTGCGCAGCGCCCTGCAGCATGCGCGCCAGGGCGCGATCGACCTGGCCCACAGCGCCGCCGAGTTCATCACCGAGGAATCGCGCGACGTGGTGCCGCGTGCCGAGCTGGATGCCTTCCACGACGATGTGGACGTGCTGCGCGACGACGTCGAACGCCTCGGTGCACGCGTGCAGCGTCTGCGGGGTGCCGCATGAAGGCCGTGCTGCGTGCCAGCCGCATCGGCCGGGTGATCCTGCGTTACCGCCTCGACGACCTGTTGCAGGGCACTCCTGCCGAGCGCTGGCTGCGCCTGGCCAAGCCGTTCGTGCCGCGCGCCTCGGCCGACATCGCCGCTCAGTCGCGCGGTGCACGCCTGCGTCTGGCGCTGCAGGATCTGGGCCCGATCTTCGTCAAGTTCGGCCAGATCCTGTCCACCCGCCGCGACCTGGTGCCGCCGGATGTGGCCAATGAACTGACCCTGCTGCAGGACCGGGTCAAGCCGTTCGATGGTGAGACCGCGCGTCGCATCGTCGAGGAAGCGCTGGGCCTGCCGGTCAGCGAGGCCTTCGCCAGCTTCGATACCGAACCGCTGGCCTCGGCCTCGATCGCGCAGGTGCACGCAGCCACGCTGGCCGATGGCCGCCAGGTGGTGGTCAAGGTGCTGCGCCCGGGCATCGAGAAGCAGATCGACGCCGATATCGCGTTGCTCAATTCGCTGGCTGCCCTGGTCGAGCGCACCCACCCGCGCGCCGACAAGATCCGCCCGCGCGAAGTGGTGGCCGAAGTCGAGAACACCCTGGCTGCCGAGCTGGACCTGCAGCGCGAAGGCGCCAATGCCAGCGTGCTGCGCCGCTTCTGGGAAAACAGCGACGATCTGTACGTGCCGGAAGTGATCTGGAGCCACACCGCCGAGCGGGCACTGACCCTGGAACGCGTGTGGGGCATCCCGTCCGATGACATCGCCGCACTGGACAAGGCCGGCATCGACCGCAAGGCGCTGGCCGCCAAGGGCGTGCGGGTGTTCTACACCCAGGTGTTCCGCGACAACTTCTTCCACGCCGATGCGCACGCCGGCAACATCTGGGTCGACACCGATCCGGCGCGCCGCGCCAACCCGCGTTTCATCGCGCTGGACTTCGGCATCATGGGCCAGCTCTCGCAGGAAGATCAGTACTACCTGGCCGAGAACTTCATGGCCATCTTCAACCGCGATTACCGCCGCATCGCCGAACTGCACGTGCAGGCGCGCTGGATGCCGGACAACGTGCGTATCGATGACCTCGAGGCCGCCGTGCGTTCGGTGTGCGAGCCGTACTTCACCCGGCCGCTGTCGCAGATCTCGCTGGCCGAAGTGCTGATGAAGCTGTTCCGCGTGGCCCAGCGTTACCAGCTGACCCTGCAGCCGCAGCTGATCCTGCTGCAGAAGACCCTGCTGAACATCGAAGGCGTCGGCCGCCAGCTCGACCCGCAGATCGACATCTGGGCGGTGGCCAAGCCGGTGCTGGCGAAGATCCTGCGCGAGCGTTACAGCCCGCGCCGGGTGGTACGCGAGATCGGCAAGCGCCTGCCGGAAATCATGACCCATGCGCCGGACATGCCGCGCCTGGTGCACGCCTGGCTGACCCAGCAGGTGGAAGGCCGCCACGAACTGTCGATGCGTTCGCGCGACCTGGCCGCACTGGATGCCAGCGTGCAGCGCCTGCAGAAGCATGCGGTCGGCGCGATCACCGGTGTCGGCCTGCTGGCCATCGCTGCACTGATGTATGTGCTGCAGCCGCCGGGCTGGTACTGGGGCGACGTGCCGGCGTGGAGCTGGCTGTCCGGTGCGGTCGGCGCAGTGGCGCTGCTGCGCGCGTGGTGGAAGTAGGCCCCATGCTGCAGGCACTCAAGGACGAACTGATCCGCTTCGGCGCCGACAACGACGCACGCGAAAGCGAGCGCGGCCGACGCATGCTCAACATCACGCCCGACACCGGTGAATTCCTGTCGGTGCTGGTGCGCTTCGGCAACGCTCGCCGGGTGCTGGAAATCGGTACGTCCAACGGCTATTCCACGCTGTGGCTGGCCGAGGCAACCGCCGCCATCGACGGCCACGTGACCACGCTGGAATACGCCGAGGACAAGGTGGCGATGGCGCGTGATACCTTCGCGCGCAGTGGTCTGGCCGATCGCATCACGCTGGTCCACGACGATGCCGGGCTCTGGCTGGCGCAGGCCGCCGATGCCTGCATCGACCTGCTGTTCCTCGATTCGGACCGCGGGCAGTACGCCGGCTGGTGGCCGCAGTTGCGTCGCGTGCTGCGCGCGGGTGGCCTGCTGGTGGTGGACAACGCCACCTCGCATGCGGAAGAGATGCAACCGCTGCGCGTGCTGCTGGACGCTGATCCGGACTTCAGCACCAGCCTGGTGCCGGTGGGCAATGGCGAGCTGTTGGCCGTGCGCAGCGCCTGACCGCTCTACAGGTAGGTGCCAATCTTGGTTGGCACGCTGTTGCCGGCCGCTGGTCGGCAACCGCAGCCATCCGACTGCCCGGAGACAGCCGGCCAGCGGCCGGCTCTACCCCATTCAATGCCCAGCCCCGATAATCCTGCCGTGAGCACCGAACCCGATACCCTCGCCGCGGTCGAGACCGACACCGCGCCCCTGCAGCTGCTGCACCTGGATGAGCGCCTGGCCGTGGTCAACAAGCCTGCCGGGCTGATGGTCCACGACAGCAAGCTGGCCCGTGGCGAAGACGACTTCCTGGCCGACCGCCTGCGCGAGCAGCTGGGCCGCCCGATCTTCCTCGTGCATCGTCTGGACCGGGCCACCAGTGGCTGCCTGCTGCTGGCCTTCGACCGCGATACCGCCAGTGCGCTGGGCAAGGCCCTGATGGGCGGCGAAGTGCTGAAGGACTACCTGACGGTCTGCCGGGGCTGGCCGGCCGAGCTCGCCTGGCAGGTCGATCATGATCTGGACGGCGGCCCGGGCAAGCCGGTGAAAAAGCCGGCGATCACCGACTTCCAGCGCCTGGCCACCGGCGAGCTGTCGGTGCCGGTCGGTGAATTCACCAGCTCGCGCTACGCACTGCTGCGCTGCCAGCCGCAGACCGGACGCTTCCGGCAGATCCGCCGGCACCTCAAGCACCTCTCGCATCACATGATCGGCGACACCAGCCACGGCGATGGCCGCCACAACCGCATCTTCCGCATGCAGGGCGTGCACCGCATGCTGCTGCACGCCGAGCGCCTGCGCTTCCCGCATCCGGACGGTGGCACGGTGGACGTGCGTGCGCCGTTGGACGGCGGGTTCCAGAAGGCGCTGGACCTGTTCGGCTGGCAGGTGGATACGGATTGACGGTAGTGCCGGCCACTGGCCGGCATCTGCGTGATTCCAGATGTAATGGGGAGCCGGCCAGCGGCCGGCACTACCTCATTTCTTTTCCGGCTCGTTGACGATCGCTTCCAGATCCTTCTGCAGGTCCGCAAACAGTGGCTGCATGCGCGCCTGGATCGCGACCATCACGTTCTGCATCAGCGCCGGGGTCTTGTCCAGCAGGCTCTGGCCGGCCGCGCTCTCGTAGAACTCGGCCATCGCCAGCACGTCTTCCTTGCTGAAGGTCT
The DNA here is from genome assembly GCF_032911605.1 of Stenotrophomonas mexicanensis. Lineage (NCBI taxonomy): Bacteria > Pseudomonadati > Pseudomonadota > Gammaproteobacteria > Lysobacterales > Lysobacteraceae > Stenotrophomonas > Stenotrophomonas mexicanensis. The sequence goes on along the minus strand of NZ_JAWJTG010000035.1, from coordinate 32,696 downwards.
TTTTGTACAGGTCCACGTACATCGGCCGAAGCTGCTGCCACGACAGGGCCTGGCGCAGGGTCTGGCTGGTCCGCGCCTGGATCCGCTTCAGCTGTTCCTGCTGCTGGGCATTGAGCTGGCGCTGTGCGGCCACCTGCTGGAACTGCTGCTGCTGCATCGCCTCGATCTGCGGCAGCATGGTGTCGATCATGCTCTGCGCGCGTGAGGCCGACAGCAGGCGGTTGATGTCGCCATCGGTCGGCGGCGCGGCCAGGGCCGGAACGCTGGCCACGGCCAGCGCCAGCAGCAGGGCGGCGCGGCGCAGCAGGGACGGCAGGGCGGGTACGGTGCGGGTCATGCGGGGCTTCCTGCAGTACATGGGACGGCCAGCATACCCGCAGCCAAGGCGAAGGCGGCGTGTTCGGTACCTGATCGGCGGCATACGGGGCGCGATGCCGCACTCCGGTGCGTGGCTGCCGCTACAATGCGCGGATGGGCAGTGGACCGGTCACCATCAGCGCGCAGCTTGAAATCCCCGACGGCGAGATCGTCGAGCGGTTCGTGCGTGCCAGTGGCGCCGGTGGCCAGAACGTCAACAAGGTCTCCACCGCGGTGGAACTGCGTTTCGATGTGGCCAACTCGCCCTCGTTGCCCGAACCGTTGCGCGCGCGCCTGCTGGCGCGGCGTGACCGGCGCATGACCGGCGAAGGCGTGCTGGTCATCGACGCGCAACGTTTCCGGACCCAGGATCGCAATCGCGAGGATGCGCGCGATCGGCTGGCGGCCTTCATCCAGGCCGGGCTGAGCGTGCCCAAGCCGCGCAAGGCCACCAAGCCGACCCTCGGGTCGAAACTGCGTCGTCTGGACGCCAAACGCGGGCGCGCGCAGATCAAGCGCGGGCGCTCATCACGTGACTGGGAGTGATTGCTTGAACAACCCGACTTCGTTGCTGCCGGCCGTGCCGCCGCAGATGCCGCAGGTCAAACCCAACGCCTTCCTGCGCTGGCTGGCGCGCTGCACCCTGCGCATGGGCGGCTGGAAGGTGACCGGTACCCTGCCTGACATCCCCAGGCTGGTCTTCATCATCGCCCCGCATTCGTCCAACTGGGACGGCCTGTGGGGCATGGCCGCGAAGATCGCGCTGGGCATGAAGGTGAAGGTGCTGGGCAAGGCATCGCTGTTCTGGTGGCCGCTCGGCCCGCTGCTGCACAAGCTGGGCGTGATCCCGCTCGATCGCAGCTCGCCGCAGGGCACGGTGGGCCAGGCGGTGGATCTGCTGCGCAACAACGAGAAGATGTGGTTCGCCATCACGCCCGAGGGCACCCGCAAGGCCGTGAAGGACTGGAAGGCCGGCTTCCTGAAGATCGCGCGGATGGCCGACGTGCCGATCCTGGCCGCGTATTTCCACTACCCGGAGAAGACCATCGGCATCGGCCCGCTGTTCACGCCTACCGGCGATGACGCCGCCGACATGGCCGCCATCCGCGAGTTCTACCGGCCCTGGATCGGCAAGACCCGCGGTACGGTCTGAGCCAGCCGCAGGCCGCCGCATAGACGCCACGTCCGGCACATGCCGGGCGAGCGCGACAGGAGTAGGGTGGAGGGCTGGTATCCCATACCGTCTGCCCAAGGAGCGTTTTACATGTCGCGTACCGTAGTCCTGGCCGCCGCCATCAGCCTGGCGCTGGCGGCCTGTTCCGGCAAGGAGTCCACCCCCGTGTCCGATGCCCAGAAAGCCCCGGCCCAGCAGCCGGCCGAAGCCTCCACCAATCCGCTGCTGAGCGCCAGCACGCTGCCGTTCCAAGCGCCGCAGTTCGACAAGATCAAGGACAGCGACTACCTGCCGGCGTTCGAGGAAGGCATGCGCCAGCACCTGGCCGACGTGCGCAAGATCGCTGACAGCAGCGAGCCGGCCACCTTCGACAACACCATCGTGGCGATGGAGCGCAGCGGCGAGACGCTGAACCGCGTGTCGCGCATCTTCTTCGGCCTGGTCCAGGCCGATACCAACGATGCGCGCCAGAAGATCCAGGAAGACGTGGCGCCGAAGCTGGCCGCGCACCAGGACGAGATCAATCTCGATCCGAAGCTGTTCGCGCGTGTGAAGTCGCTGTACGACCAGCGTGACACGCTGGAGCTGGACCCGGTGCAGAAGCGCCTGGTCGAGCACTACTACGATGGCCTGGTGCGCGCCGGTGCGCAGCTGTCCGACGCCGACAAGGCGAGCCTGCGCAAGCTCAACGTGGAAGAAACCACCCTTTCCACCCAGTTCCACACCCGCCTGGTGGCTGCCACCGCTGCCGCTGCCGTCGTCGTCGACGACAAGGCCAAGCTGGCCGGCCTGGACGAGGACGCGATCAACAACGCGGCGGCTGCTGCCAAGGAGCGCAAGCTGGATGGCAAGTTCCTGCTGCCGCTGCAGAACACCACCCAGCAGCCGGTACTCGGCTCGCTGAGCGACCGCGACCAGCGTGCCGCCGTGCTGAAGGCCTCGGAAACCCGCGCCGAGCGCGGCGATGCCAACGACACCCGGCAGACCGTGCAGCGACTGGCCCAGCTGCGTGCGCAGAAGGCCAAGCTGCTCGGCTTCGACACCTTCGCCGACTACCAGCTGGGCGACCAGATGGCCAAGACCCCGGCCGCCGCGCTCAAGCTGCTGACCGACACCGTGCCGGCCGCCACCGCCAAGGCCCGCGCCGAAGCCGGCGAGATCCAGAAGGTGATCGACGCGCAGAAGGGTGGGTTCCAGGTTGCCGCTTCGGACTGGGACTTCTACGCCGAGCAGGTGCGCAAGGCCAAGTACGATCTGGACGAATCGCAGGTCAAGCCGTACTTCGAACTGGACAACGTGCTGCAGAACGGCGTCTTCTACGCCGCCACCCAGCTGTACGGCATCACCTTCAAGCCGCGCACCGACATTCCGACCTACAACCCGGACATGAAGGTGTACGAAGTGTTCGACAAGGACGGCACCTCGCTGGCCCTGTTCTACACCGACTACTTCAAGCGTGACAGCAAGTCCGGCGGCGCCTGGATGGACGTGTTCGTCGAACAGGATGGTCTGACCGGTGCCAAGCCGGTGGTCTACAACGTCTGCAACTTCACCAAGCCGGCCGCCGGCCAGCCTGCGCTGATCAGCTTCGACGACGTCACCACCATGTTCCATGAGTTCGGCCATGCGCTGCACGGCATGTTCTCGAACGTGAAGTACCCGTCGATCGCCGGTACCGCCACCTCACGTGACTTCGTCGAGTTCCCGTCGCAGTTCAACGAGCACTGGGCGCTGGATCCGAAGGTGTTCGCCAACTACGCCAAGCACTACAAGACCGGCGAGGCGATGCCGCAGGAACTGGTCGACAAGATCCTCAAGGCACGCAGCTTCAACCAGGGCTACGCGACCACCGAGTACCTGTCGGCCGCACTGCTCGACCTGGCCTGGCACACGCAGAAGGCCGATGCGCCGCTGCAGGATGTCGGCGCCTTTGAGGCCAGCGCGCTGAAGAAGTTCAAGATCGACCTGCCGCAGGTGCCGCCGCGCTACCGCACCACCTACTTCGATCACATCTGGGGTGGCGGTTACTCGGCCGGTTACTACGCCTACTTCTGGGCCGAAGTGCTGGACCATGACGCCTACCAGTGGTTCACCGAACACGGTGGCCTGACCGCGGCCAACGGCCAGGAGTTCCGCGACAAGATCCTCTCGCGCGGCAACAGCGTGGAGCTGTCGACCCTGTACCGCGATTTCCGCGGCAAGGACCCGTCGGTGGAACCGCTGCTGAAGTTCCGCGGGCTGAAATAAGAAAACGAAAACGGCGGGGGTAACCCCGCCGTTTTTCTTTCTGTAGCGTCGAGCCATGCTCGACGTTCTTCTGTAGAGCCGAGCCATGCTCGGCTGCCTTTCGATGAAAAACCAGTCGAGCATGGCTCGACTCTACAAACAACGTTACGTCCCCACGTGCACCCGGTTCGCCTGCTCGGCCAGGCCCAGGTGATCCAGCGCGATATCCAGCGCCAGCACATAGCTCTGCGCGCCGTAACCAGCGGCGATGCCCAGGCGCTGGCCGACACCGGCCGGCAGGCACGGCTCGGCCACTGCACCGTCGTCATGCACTTCCACATAGGCGTTGTGCAGGTAGGGCAGCAGGCGCTGCAGGCGCAGGCTGTTGGCACATGCACCCGGGTCAAGCAGGGTCACCTCGCCGCGGCTGTGGTCGGCCACGCGCAGGGCGTCCAGCAGTTCCTGTTCCGAACCACAGGCACGGATCGCCACGCTGGTACCGGCGTCGATCGCGCGATGCACCAGTGACTTCAGGACCGGTGCCGGCAGCGGCATCGCGGTGCGGATCAGGGCACCGGCCGCTTCCGGGCCACGGATGATGAAGATCGACATGGCTCAGCCCTCCTGTGCCAGACGGCGGCCGACAATGGCCAGCGACAATGGATACCCCGCCTGCTGGCTGCGCTGGTCCACCACCACCGCGGCGGGGCCATGCTGCAGGCGCAGGCGTGCATCCAGGCCGGGCTCGCTGGGGGCCTGCAGCTCGATGTACTGCGCCGGCAGCCGTTCCAGCGCCGCCTGCAGCGCGCCACCTTCGGCCTGCCATTGCGCCTCGTCGGCGGCGCCGACATCCAGCAGTACCCAGTCGGCCGAGCGCGCCTGCGGCTGGCACAGGCACTGGCGTACCTCGGACAGGCTGGCGCAGTCGCTGCACAGCACGCGATGGCCGGCCAGCTGCGCCGGCAGCTGCGGGCGCGGCGCCGACGAAGATGCGTGGCGGATCACCAGGAGGGTCATACAACACCTTGCGGAATGCGCCCTGCGGCGCGGTGGGCACACGATGCGCGTGGTAGCCGTAAAGCTGCGATGCCCGCTGCCGGGGCGCAGCGTAAAACCTGCGTAACCCGTGCATCGGTAGCGCCGGGCCATGCCCGGCGGATTGCCGGAACCACCGCGCTGCGCGCTCGCAGGGCATGGCCCGGCACTACCGGGAACCTCCTGCGCCCGGATGTGGTCTGATGGCGCTACCACTTGCTCGGAGCCTGTCATGGATGCTGTTGCCCGCCCCCCGTTTTCCGAACGCGCGCTGGTCTGGCTGAAGAAGGAGGCGCTGCCGTTGCTGGTGATGCTTGGCCTGCTCGCCGCCGCCCGCGATACCCTCGCCAACCACTACGTGGTGCCCAGCGGCTCGATGCAGCCGACCCTGCAGCCCGGCGACCGGGTGGTGGTGGACATGCGCGCCTATGGCCTGCGCCTGCCGTTCACCGGCAAGGAACTGATGGCGACCGGCACCCCGCAGCGCGGCGAAGTGGCGGTGTTCGATTCACCGGCCGACGGCACCCGCCTGATCAAGCGCGTGGCTGCAGTGGCCCGTGATCACGTGCAGCTGCGCGAAGGCCATCTGAGCATCAACGGCCAGCCGCTGCAGATCGCCGACCTGCAGGACGTGGAAGCCTTCGGCGACCGCCATGCCAGCCTCGACCTGGACATGGGCGGCGGCCCGGACATCGCTGACCTGGTGGTGCCGGACGGCAAGGTACTGGTGCTGGGTGACCACCGTGGCAACAGCTTCGACGGCCGCTTCTTCGGTTTCGTCGACGCCGACAAAGTCTATGGCCGCGCGGTGGCGGTGTACTACCGCCGTGGCGATGGCTTCGAATGGCAGCGCCTGTAAGCTGAATTAATACTTTTGGTATATCAATCCTGACCTATCAGGTTATGGATCGACTGGATGGACGGGCCTAGTCTGAGGCCCGTTCCCTCCCACGCCCGGCCGCCCCACCGGCCCATCGATCCCATGACTGGCGAAACCGTGGTGGCCGTCGAAGGCCGCCCCTCCACTGTCGATTCCATCGCTGAGACCCGCATCCAGCAGGGCACACCGGCCTTCCGCCGCACCGCGCTGGCGCTGTTCCTGGCCGGTTTCTCCACCTTCGGCCTGCTTTACACGGTGCAGCCACTGCTGCCGGAGTTCAGCCGTCATTTCGGCGTGTCCGCCGCCGGCAGCGCGATGTCGCTGTCGTTGACCACCGGCACGCTGGCGGTGGCGATGCTGCTGGCCGGCCTGCTGTCCGATGCGGTCGGCCGTCGCCCGTTGATGATCGTCGCGCTGCTGGCCTCGGCCACGCTGTCGCTGTGCACGGCACTGGTGGATGACTGGACCACGCTGCTGGTACTGCGCACCCTGCTCGGCCTGGCGTTGAGCGGCGTGCCGGCAGTGGCGATGACCTACCTGGTCGAGGAAATGGACAGCCGCGCGCTGGGCCTGGCGATGGGCCTGTACATCGGCGGCAACGCCATCGGCGGCATGAGCGGGCGCCTGCTGGCCGGCATCATCGCCGACCACTGGGGCTGGCGCTGGGGCATCGGCGTCGTCTCAATCATCGCCATTGCCAGTACCGTCCTGCTCTGGCTGCAGCTGCCGCCGTCGCGCCACTTCCACCCGCGCCGCGATGGCCTGCGCCAATTGCCGTCGCGCTGGCGCACGCTGTTCGCCGACCCGGGCCTGCCGTGGCTGTTCGCTACCTCGTTCGTGCTGATGGGCGTGTTCGTCACCCTCTACAACTACCTGGGCTACCACCTGCTGGCGCCGCCGTACCACCTCAGCCAGACCGTGGTCGGGCTGATCTTCAGCGTGTATCTGGTGGGTACCTTCAGTTCGGCGTGGATGGGCCAGCAGGCCACGCGCTACGGTCGCGGCCGCATCCTGTCGATCTCGTTCGCACTGATTGGTGCCGGCATCGCGCTGTTGGCGATGCCGTGGCTGAGCACGATGGCACTCGGTATCGCGCTGGTGACGTTCGGCTTCTTCGGCGGTCACTCCGTGGCCAGCAGCTGGGTCGGCAGCCGCGCCGGCGCGATGCGCGCCGAAGCCTCGGCGCTGTATCTGTTTGCCTACTATCTGGGTTCCAGCGTGCTCGGTGCTGTCGGCGGCCTGGCCTATGCAGCGTGGGATTGGCTGGGTGTGTGCCTGTTCGCCGCCGTGCTGACCCTGATCGGCGGTGGCATTGTCTGGGCGCTGCAGCAGCGCGCCCAGCAGCCGCTGACGGCGTGATCCTGCTCTGGTAGATGCCGACCTTGGTCGGCGCTGTGGCCGTGGGCCAACCAAGGTTGGCCACTACCGGGTGGGTTGCACCCTCACCCCTCCGCGAACGCCTCGCGCAGCAGCCCAGCAAAATTGCGGATCAGCGGCGTGACACCCTCGCGATGCCACGCCAGCTGCACTTCCGAATGCGCACCGGCATCGGCCAGTGCCACGAAGCGCGCGCCTTCCACGCGGATGTGGTCGCACGACGACGGCAGGATCGCTGCGCCCAGGCCTGCGGCGGCCAGACTGATCAGCGTCGACGCCTCACCGGCCTCCTGCACGATACGCGGGGTGAAGCCCGCCGCCGCACACAACGCGATCATGTGGTCATGGATGCCCGCACCGGCACTGCGGCGGAATGCTACGAACGGCTCCTGCGCGAAGTCGCGCAGCGACAGCGTGCCCTGTTTCGACAGCCTGCGCAGGGCAGGGTGATCGGCATGCACGATCAACGCCAGCGGATCGACGAACAGGCTGTGGGCCACCAGTTCCGGCGGCAACGCGCGCTTGCGGATGATGCCCACGTCCAGGCTGCCATCGAGCAGTGCATCGATCTGCTGCAGGGTGTTCATCTCGCTCAGCTGCAGCCGCACCTGCGGATAACGCTGGCGGTACTGCAGGATTGAACGCGGAATCTGCGGTGACAGTGGCGTCGCCCGGGTCAGGCCGATACGCAGTTCGCCCTGCTCGCCGCGCTGTGCACGCTGCACCTCGTCCACCGCCATTTCCACCTGCTGCACGATGGCGCGTGTACGTTCCTGCAGCAGCTCACCGGCAGGCGTCAGCTGTACACGACGATGGCTGCGCACGAACAGCCGCGCACCGATCAGGTCCTCCAGCTGGCGGATCTGCTGGCTGAGCGGCGGCTGCGACATACCCAGCCGCTCCGCCGCCTGTCCGAAGTGCAGCGTATCGGCAACGGCGAGGAAATAGCGCAGATGGCGGAGTTCGATGGACATGGGTCCAGTCTAGCCAGACCGGCACCGGGCTTGTCGCCTTCTTCGATCACTTTTCCGCCAGTCGAGCATGGCTCGACTCTACAAAATCCGGTTTCGATCATTTGCAGCGGGGGTCAGAGCCCGTTGCGCAGCAACGGGATCCGACCCCGACAGATCGCGGGAATCTGTCAGAGGCGGGACGGTGTGGGTGGGCAGGACCGTTGGCGCCATGGATGGCGCCATCGAGCCCCCATGGGTGAGGGCGCTTTGCTTGCGAAGCACTGCTTCGCAAGCGCCCGAACGCACAGCCGCCAGCGGCTGGGCCGGACCGCGGAGCGGGGTTTACGGCGTGTCCTGCCCACCCACGCCGCCCCGCCATCCCACGGATAGCCCGCTGTTGCCGTTGCTTCGGCTTCGGCAGGTGCAGGGCGCAGCCCTGCCGAATACCCCTCACCGCTCGGAATGCCCGCTCTGGTCGTAATCGCGCGGGCTGAACAACTCCGGCTGGATCAGCTCGATGAACGCCCGCGCCTGCGCCGACAACGCCTTGCCGCGGCGCACGATCACCCCGTAACTGCGTTCCGGGAACCAGCGCTTCATCGACCGCGCCGCCAGCCGCTCGCGGTCGGCCTCGTTCAGGCACAGCGCCGGCACGATGGAAATGCCCATGCCCATCGCCACGTACTGCTTGATCACCTCCCAGCCACCCACTTCCAATGCCACGGTGTAGGCGATGCGGTGGCGCTGGAATACCTGGTCGACCAGGCGGTAGGTGATCTGCCGCTTCGGTGGCAGCACCAGCGGAAAACGCGCGATGTCGGCCAGTTCCAGCTCGCCACCGCTGGCCAGCGGATGGTCGTGCGGCGCGATCAGCACCTGCTCGAAACGGTAGGCCGGTGCGTAGCTGAGATCGGCCGGCACATCAGTCATCGAGCCGATCGCCAGGTCGGCGGCATCCTCGCGCAGCAGGTCGGTGCCATCGGCACTGATCGCGTTGTGCAGGGTCAGGCGCACGTCCGGATGATGCAGGCGGAAGCGTTCGACGATCTTCGGCAGCAGGTACAGGATGGTTGAACTGTTGGCGGCGATGTTCAGCTCGCCCGCATCCAGCCCGCGCACCTTGTCGCGGAAACGCGCCTCCAGCCCGTCCAGGTTCTCCACCAGCGGCTGTGCCATCTCGTAGAGCAGCTGGCCCTCGCGGCTGGGCACCAAGCGGCGCCCGCTGCGCTCGAACAACGGCACCCCCAGCTCTCGCTCCAAGGCCTGCAACTGCAGGCTGATGGCCGGCTGGCTGACGAAAAGAGCCTCAGCCGCCCGTGAGACCGAGCCCAGGCGCACGGTCTGGCAGAACGCGCGCAGCGGCTTCAACCGGTCGGATTTGTAGGAAAAACGCGGACTTGGCGGGGGGCGTGTGCTCATCGTGTCACAAGTATTAGCACAACTTATGTAGAGCATTGCAAAAACTGTTTTGCCAAATACTCGGTGCCGACGGCACCGTGGAGGCGTTCCCCACCGCTGGAGTCGCCCCATGTCCGCCGTCGCTTCCGCTGTTCCCACCCCCGCCAGCAAGGCCACCCCCGGTATCGCCCTGGCGACCCGCGTGGCCGGCCAGGACACCCTGCTGCCGGCGCCGCTGCTGGCCCTGCTGGTGTCGCTGCACCGCGCGGTGGAACCGGGCCGGCAGGCACGGCTGCAGGCCCGTCGGGAGCGTCAGGCGTTCTTCGACCAGGGCGGCCTGCCGGATTTCCGCGAAGACACCACCGCGATCCGCAGCGGCGACTGGCGTGTTGCCCCGCTGCCGGCGGCGCTGCAGGACCGCCGTGTCGAGATCACCGGCCCGACCGACCCGAAGATGGTCATCAACGCGCTGAACTCCGGCGCCAAGGTGTTCATGGCCGACTTCGAGGATTCGACCTCGCCGACCTGGCGCAACCTGCTGGCCGGGCAGCAGTCGCTGGCGGCGGCGGTGCGCGGTGATCTGGAATTCACTGCGCCGGCCGCCAATGGCAAGCCGGGCAAGCACTACCGCCTGCGCCCCTACGACGAACAGGCGGTGCTGATCGTGCGCCCGCGTGGCTGGCACCTGGACGAGAAGCATGTGGCCATCGATGGCCAGCCGCTGGCCGGCGGCCTGTTCGATGCGGCCGTGTTCGCCTTCCACAACGCCCGCACGCTGCAGGCCAAGGACCGCGGCCCGTACTTCTACCTGCCCAAGCTGCAGAGCATGGAAGAGGCGGCGCTGTGGGAGACCGCGCTGTCGCACATCGAGGGCATGCTCGGCCTGCCGCACGGCCAGATCAAGGTGACCGTGCTGATTGAAACCTTGCCGGCAGTGTTCGAGATGGACGAGATCCTGCACGCGCTGCGTGACCGCATCGTCGGCCTGAACTGCGGGCGCTGGGATTACATCTTCTCGTACCTGAAGACCTTCCGCCGCCACGCCGACCGCGTGCTGCCCGAACGCGGCCAGGTGACCATGACCCAGCCGTTCCTGAAGGCGTATTCGGAACTGCTGATCCAGACCTGCCACCGCCGCGGTGCGCATGCGATGGGCGGCATGGCCGCGCAGATCCCGATCAACAACGATGCCGCTGCCAACGAGCAGGCGATGGCCCGTGTGCGCGCTGACAAGCTGCGCGAGGTCACTGCCGGCCACGACGGTACCTGGGTCGCGCACCCGGCGCTGATTCCGGTGGCGATGGCGATCTTCGACGAACACATGCCCGGCCCGAACCAGCACAGCGTGCTGCGCCAGGATGTACGCGTCGGGCGCGACGAACTGATCGCGCGGCCGACGGGCACCATCACCCGTGCCGGCTTTGAGGGCAACGTGGAAGTCTGTGTGCGCTACCTGGCCGCGTGGCTGGATGGCAACGGCTGCGTGCCGATCCATCACCTGATGGAGGACGCGGCCACCGCCGAGATCAGCCGCAGCCAGCTGTGGCAGTGGCTGCATACGCCGGGACAGCAGCTGGACGATGGCACTGCGATCGATCTGGCGCTGCTGGATTCCACCCTGTCGCAGCTGCCGGCGCGGCTGGGCGATACCACCGCGCTGCCCGGTGGTGCACGCATCGGCGAGGCCATCACCCTGCTCGGCGAACTGAGCCGCAGCGACGAACTGACCGATTTCCTGACCCTGCCGGCCTACGCGCGCATCGACTGATCGCCGCCCGCGTTTCCTGCCGTTTCCCTCCCCGCTGCATGCACGAACCGAACTGGAGAAAGACATGAGCAAGCTGCCCACTGCCGAACAGATCCAGCACGACTGGGATACCAACCCGCGTTGGGAAGGCATCCAGCGCAATTACAGCGCCGCCGACGTGGTGCGCCTGCGCGGCACCGTCCACATCGAGCACTCGCTGGCCCGCCTGGGTGCAGAGAAGCTGTGGGCATCGCTGCACGAGCGCGAGTTCGTCAACGCGCTGGGTGCACTGACCGGCAACCAGGCCATGCAGCAGGTCAAGGCCGGGCTGAAGGCGATCTACCTGTCCGGCTGGCAGGTGGCGGCCGACGCCAACCTGGCCGGGCAGATGTACCCGGACCAGTCGTTGTACCCGGCCGATTCGGTGCCGGCGGTAGTCAAGCGCATCAACAACACGCTGCTGCGCGCCGACCAGCTGCACCACGCCGAAGGCAAGGACGACATCGATTTCCTGCAGCCGATCGTGGCCGATGCCGAAGCCGGCTTCGGCGGCGTGCTCAACGCGTTCGAGCTGATGAAGGCAATGATCGAGGCCGGTGCCGCTGGCGTGCATTTCGAAGACCAGCTGGCCTCGGTGAAGAAGTGTGGCCACATGGGCGGCAAGGTGCTGGTGCCGACCCGCGAGGCGATCGAGAAGCTCAACGCTGCGCGCCTGGCCGCCGACGTGCTGGGCGTGCCGACCCTGCTGGTGGCGCGTACCGATGCCGAGGCCGCGGATCTGCTGACCAGCGACATCGATGGCAACGACAAGCCATTCGCCACCGGCGAGCGCACCGTGGAAGGCTTCTACAAGACCCGCAACGGCCTGGACCAGGCGATCAGCCGTGGCCTGGCCTATGCGCCCTACGCCGACCTGGTGTGGTGCGAGACCGGCAAGCCGGACCTGGAGTTTGCACGCAAGTTCGCCGAGGCGATCCATGCGAAGTTCCCGGGCAAGCTGCTGGCCTACAACTGCTCGCCCAGCTTCAACTGGAAGAAGAACCTGGACGACGCCACCATCGCCAAGTTCCAGCGCGAGCTGGGCAGCTACGGCTACAAGTTCCAGTTCATCACCCTGGCCGGCTTCCATGCATTGAACTACGGCATGTTCAATCTGGCCCACGGCTACGCGCGCCGCCAGATGAGCGCGTTCGTCGAGTTGCAGGAAGCCGAGTTCGAGGCGGCCGAGCGCGGCTTCACTGCGGTCAAGCATCAGCGTGAGGTTGGCACCGGCTACTTCGATGCGGTGACCCAGGCGATCCAGCAGGGCCAGTCGTCGACCACCGCATTGACCGGTTCGACCGAGGAAGAGCAGTTCCACGGCGGGCGCAGCGAACGCGCGGCGTGATGCGGTAGTGCCGGCCGCTGGCCGGCAACCACGTGATCCTTCGGGCACCACAGGGAAGCCGGCCAGCGGCCGGCGCTACCGAAGCTTCGGAATCCGATCAGGGTGGCCAGGGAAGGGCCAGACAACGCCGGCCGGTCGGGGGACCTGCCGGCGTTGTTGTATCGATGCAAGGGAGCAGCGCGCAGCCAGCGTCAATCAGGCGCACCCCCGCGTGCCGGCAACTTGGCCGAAACCCTGTGAAACCCGGCATCGGATTGATCCAGCAGGAGTTTTGTCCGGACACCCGTGACCAGAACGGGCCACCACCGATCTTCACATCAATCAAGATCGGCAGACGGGTCAAAATGAGATAGGGCGCACACTTTAAAGCGGTGCTATGCTCCGCGGCTCACCAGGGGACGCTGGCGGCGGGTGCAGGGAATGACCGGCAGGGGTGCGGCCGAGAACAGTGATGTGACGTCAGGTATTGCCCGGGTGGCGATGGCCGAGATCGTGCACGCGCTGCTGTCCGCTGCCGAGGTCGCATTGTTCGCCAGATATGCCCGTCCATGCAAGCTTCATGCCGGACAGTGGTTGTTCCAGCGTGGCCATCGCGGCGAACGGATGTATGTGATCCTCCAAGGCCAGATAGAACTGGACTTCGGCGAGGACCTGGTGATCAAGACGCTCGGCCAGCATGAGTTCTTCGGTGAGCTTGGCCTGCTGGTCGGCGATCACCTGCGCAGCGCCAGTGCACGCGCGCTGGCCGACTGTGAAGTACTGGAGCTGGGCCCGGCCGACTTCCATCGCCTGGTGGAATCCGATCCCGGCCTGGTCGCCTACTTCCTGCGCCGTACGATCATGCGCGTGCTGACCAACGAGCAGGCGCTGATCAGCCAGCTGCGTCGGCGCAACCACGATCTGGAAACCGCGCTGGACAACCTGTACATCACCACCCACCAGTTGACCCACACCCGTGAACTGGTACGTACCGATGAACTGACCGGGCTGCACAACCGTCGTGGCCTCACCCTGTACCTGCAGGAATGCCGCGCCGATGGCGAAGGGTTGCCGCAGGCACTGCTGCTGATCGACTGCGACCGCTTCAAGCAGATCAATGATCGCCACGGCCACCAGGCCGGCGACCGTGTACTGCAGAGCATGGGCAACATCCTGCGCTCGATGGCCGGCGAACAGGACCTGGCCTGCCGCCTCGGCGGCGATGAGTTCTGCCTGATCCTGCGCCGTGGCAACCATGAGATCGTGCAGCACGCGGCCGAGTTCATCCTCAGCGCGGTGCATGGCCTGCTCGAACGCAGTCATGGCACGCCGCACGTCAGCCTGGTCAGCATCGGTGCCAGCCTGCTGGCGCCGGAGGCGGGCTGGAGCGAGTGGTACGCCAACGCGGACCGCGCGCTGTACCAGGCCAAGCGCGATGGTGGCAACTGCCTGCGCTGGGTGGATGCTCCGGACGGCCCATAGGGAGATGCAGGCGATGAATGGCGACAACGGAACGTCAGCCCCGCATAGCCCCCAGCTACGCGCCCTGCTGTTCACCGATCTGTGTGATTCGCTGCAGCTGGTCGAGCGGATCGGCGACGTCGCGGCCGCGAGCCTGTTCCAGGAACACGACCGCCTGGTGCTGGTGTTGCAGCACCGCTGGAATGGCCAGCTGATCGATCGCTCCGACGGTCTGTTCATGCTGTTCGAGCGCGCCATCGATGCGCTCGGTTTCGCGCTGGACTACCAGTGCGAACTGCACACGCTGGGCCAGCAGCGTTCGATTGAACTGCGTGCGCGTGCCGGCCTGCATGTGGGTGACGTACTGACCTGGGACAACAGTCCCGAAGCGGTGCGCGCCGGCGCCAAGTCGATGGAAGTGGAAGGGCTGGCCAAGCCGATGGCGGCGCGCCTGATGATGCTGGCACGGCCTGGCCAGATCCTGTTGTCGGCCGTGGCCGAATCACTGACCCGCCGCGCAACCGATGCGTTGGGCGAGCGCGGCGCGCGCCTGCTGTGGAAGTCGCACGGGCGCTGGCGCTTCAAGGGCGTGCCGGTGGTGCAGGAAGTGATCGAAGTAGGCGAGATCGGCTCGGCGCCGCTGCGCATGCCACGTGCCAATGCCAAGGCGCGCCGCGACCTGCCGCTGTGGCGGCAGCCGTTGGTGCTGGCCGCTGAAGGTCTGGTACTGACGGTGGCGGTGCTGGGCGGCTGGCTGCTGCTGCGGCCGGAGCCGGCGATCGCGTTCGCCGAACGCGACTGGGTGGTGCTCGGGGATGTCGACAATCTCACCGGTGATCCGATCTTCGACGATTCGATGCGGCACGCGATCCGCATCGCGCTGGAGCAGTCGCGCTACGTGAATGTGCTGTCCGAGGGCAAGATCCGCGAAAGCCTGGAAATGGCGCGGCTCTCGGGCGATACCCGGCTCAACCGGGATACTGCCGTCGATGTCGCTGTGCGTGAAGGTGCGCGAGCGGTGCTGCTGCCGACGGTGCGGCAGAAGATCGGTGGCTACGAGCTCGCCATCGACGTCGCAGCACCGGGCAGCGGCCAGGTGATCCAGACGTTCACCGCCACCGCGGATCGATCCGATCAGATGGTGTTCGCGGTGGACGACGTGGTCGGACGCCTGCGACGTGGCCTGGGCGAATCGGTGGCGAGCCTGGAACAGTCGTTGCCTCTGCCGCGGGCATCGACCCAGGACCTGCGCGCACTGCGTGCGTTTGCCCTGGCCGAAAGCGCGCTGGGCCAGCGTCGCTTCGAAGAAGCACGCAACCTCTACCAGGCGGCGATCGATATCGATCCCGGTTTCGCCCTGGCCTACATGGGCGTGGCCAAGCTGCTGGCCCGCACTGCGCAGGTTGCGGACGCGCGTGACGCGCTGGAGCACGCGCTGGCCCAGCAGCAGCGCTTGCCCGCGCGTGAGCGCCTGTACCTGAAGGGCTGGCAGGCCGAACTGGAACCCGGTGGCTGGCCGCTGGAACAGTGGCGTGCACTGGCCAAGATCTATCCGGATTCGTTTGCGGGGCTGTCCAATACCTCCTGGGGGCTGCTGCAGGACAATCGCTTCGCCGAGGCCGAGCCCTATGCGCGCGCCGCGACGGTGCCTCAGGACCCGTTGCGGCTGTATCCGATGATCCATCTGGCGCGGGCACAGTTGGGCCTCGGCCTGCCGCAGCAGGCAATGCGCACCTTGCACCAGGCACAGATGCTGCGCGGCAATGACGAGGCCGACGACCTGGATGTGGACGTGCTGGTTGCGCAGGGCCTGGACGCACAGGCACAGCAGCTGTTGATGCGGTTGCCGCGGGGGGATGACCTGCAACAGCGCATGCGCCTGCGGGCAATCCTGCTGGTGGCTGCGGAGCAGCGTGATTGCAGCAGCCTGCATGCCGCGATCGCTGCGGATGGCCCGGCACCGGATCTGATCGACTACCAGATCCATCAACGGCTGCAACACGCCACCGTGACCACGTTGTGCACGGCCGGCGATGCGAAGGAGCTTGAATCCATCGCCGCCATGCTGCGACCGCTGCTGCGGAAGAACGACGACTCCGCCTTGGGTAGCCGCAGTCTGCAGTTGCTGGCCCTGACCTATCTGGCCCAGCGCCAGGGCCAGCACGCGCTGGCCGCAGAGTGGCTGCGTGACCACGGCGAACTGCTGGAGCGGCAGCGCAGCCCTGTGGTGGGCAAGTGGCGCCGGGTTGTGCTGGCGATGGCCGAACTGGCGCAACAGCGTCCACAAGCGGCACGCCATCTGCTCGAGCCCACCTTTGATGGCAGCGAACCGGTGCAGGCCCATGTTGTGCTGCTGCAGGCATTGCGTGCCGAGCAGGACACTGCCGGCGTGCGCCGCGAGCAGGCCTGGCTGGCCCGGCACCACGGTCAGGCCATTGCCGAGGTGGCGTCCATGCAGGTCTGGCAGCCCCTGAATGTGCACGACATCACCACGGAGGCGACGTCGGTGCGAGTGCCGCGCTGATGCGGACTCAGGCGTTGACGCGCTCGTCGATCCGGTCGGCTTCGAAGCAGAACACCACCGTCATCGACGCGGTCGAGGCACTCAGGTATGCATGCAGCGAATCGCGGGTGCGGCGCAGCTCCTCGACCGAAGCCAGGGTGCCGATCTTCATGCAGTCGTTCTCGCCAACGGCACCGTCCAGGCCGATCGAGGCCAGGGCCCCGCCCGGCGATGCGGCGAAGTGGTTGCGGAAGTCGTCGTTGCCGATGAGGTGGTCCAGCAGGGTGCTGGCGTCTTCGGCGGAAAGGCGGGGATGGGTGCTCATGGGGATCGTCCGTAGGTTGAGTTTCTCGTATCGGCCGCGACAGCCTGCCATTGAGGGCGGTGGCGTGCATGTCGCTAAAGTTGGCCGCGTCGCGGTCGTTGCTGCTATGCCGGTTGTGCGGCAGAAGGAAGGAAACCCATGCGCCTGCGCCGCTGCGCCAGCCTGATGTTCGAGCCCCGCGAGTCGGTCACCCTGGACCTGCGCGCGATGCTGGCAGGCCAGGCCGAGATGGACAGCCAGATCAGCTGGGTGGCCCTGGCCGCCCATCTGGACCAGCCGCTGCCGGTGGACGCCGAGGAGCGCCAGCTGCTGGGCGAGCTCAGCGCGCACCGCTGGAGCGAACCGCCGGCCGGCACCTCTCCGGCGATGCTGGCGCGCCTGGTCGAGCAGGGGCTGGTGCTGACCGACCCGCCGGATGAGGTCGGGCACCAGATGCGTGATGAGGCATTGCGACGCAGCCAGTGGTGGCCGTTGGCCGCACTGGCCCATCGCCATGCGCGCTGGCAGGCGGTGGACAGCGTGGAGCACATGCGTCGCCAGGGTCTGGATACCGCTGCCGGCCTGCGCCAGCGGCTGGGGCCGCCACCACCGGTGGTGCAGGCCCTGCAGGGCGACTACCAGCCGTTGCCGCGCAGCGAAGAGGCGGCGTTCGACGCGCTGCTGGCGCAGCGCACGACCTGCCGCAATTTCGACCCGCAGCGCGCGCTGCCATTGCCGCTGCTGGCCCAGGTGCTGCAGCGCACGCTGATGGCCCACGCGGTGCAGAAGGTCGAGCGTGATACCGAGTTCCTGAAGAAGAACGTGCCCTCCGGTGGCGGCCTGCATCCCACCGAAGGTTTCCTGCTGGTGCAGAACGTGGAAGGACTGGCACCGGGCCTGTACCACTACCACCCGGTGCAGCACGCCGTGCTGCCGCTGCCCTCGCCGCCGCCTGATGCATTGCCCGCGCTGGCACGGCGGATGCTGTCCGGTCAGGAGTGGTTCGCCGATGCACCGGCGCTGCTGGTGCTGGCACCGCGGTACGACCGCTGCTTCTGGAAGTACCGCAACCACGCCAAGGCGTATCGTGCGGTGACGCTGGATGTCGGCCACATCTCGCAGCTGCTGTACCTGTGCGCGACCGAGCGTGGCCTGGCGGCATTCGTCACCGCAGCCATCAACGATGCCGATGTCGATCGTGCCTTCGGTTTCGACGGCATCGGGCAGAGCGCAATGGCCATCTGCGGCCTGGGCTGGCGCAGTGCCACGCTGGACACCGCCGAATTCGATCCTGCTGGCCGGGTGGTGGTGGGCGACGACCGCTGAGCGGTCGCCGCCGCGGCGTTCACGCCGCCTCGAAGTCCACCAGCACCGCACCATCACCCACCTGGTCGCCGGCCTTGGCGCGGTAACCCTTCACCGTGCCGTCTGCCGGTGCCTGCAGGGTGTGCTCCATCTTCATCGCTTCCAGCACCACCAGCGGCGTGCCGCGCTTGACCTCGGTACCGGCCGCGACCAGTGTCGCGACGATCCTGCCCGGCATCGGCGCCAGCAGGCTGCCGGCATCGGCCACGGCGTGGTCCGATTCGCCCACCGGATCGTGCAGGGTGAAGCGGTGCTGGCCATCGGCGCCGAACAGATACAGCTGGTCGCCTTCGCGCAGCAGCTGCGGTGACCAGCGGCGCTCGCCCAGCTGCACGGTCAGATGCTGCGCATCGGCCGTGCCAAGCACCTGCACCGGCGCGGCGTCATCGCGCTGCACGCGCCAACCATCGGCCTGCGCCCACACCTTCAGTGTTTGCTTGCGTTCGCCCTGCTGCAGCGGCAGCACGCGCGGTGCCGATGCGCCGAGGCGCCAGCCGTCCTGGGCCTGCCACGGCGAATGCGGATCGCGCGCGTCGGTGCTGGCGCCGCCCGTGCTTGCAACCGCAGCCACCGCAGCCAGCTGCCACAGGGCATCATCCGTGTCGCCCACTGCACTCAATGCCGCCTGTTCGCGTTCGATCAGCGCGGTGTCCAGCTTGGCGTGCGCGAACGAATCGGTGTTCACCAGGCGGCGCAGGAAGCCGGCATTGGTGGTCACGCCCACCACCTGGCAGTCCGCCAGCGCCTGGCTCATGCGGCGCAGTGCGGCCTCGCGGTCCACGTCCCAGACGATCAGCTTGGCGATCATCGGGTCGTAGTACGGGGTGATGCTGTCGCCTTCCTCCACGCCGGTATCCACGCGCACATGGGCCGACGGGGTCGGCAGGCGCAGGCGGCGCAGGGTGCCGGTGGAGGGCAGGAAGCCCCGGTCGGCATCTTCGGCATACAGGCGCGCTTCGATGGCGTGGCCGTGGATCGCCAGCTGTTCCTGGCGCAGCGGCAGCGGCTGGCCCGAGGCCACGCGCAGCTGCCACTCCACCAGGTCGGTGCCGGTGATGTACTCGGTCACCGGGTGCTCGACCTGCAGGCGGGTGTTCATTTCCATGAAGTAGAAATCGCCGTCCGGGCCGGCGATGAACTCCACCGTGCCGGCACCGACGTAGCCCACCGCGCGCGCGGCATCGACTGCCGCCTTGCCCATTGCAGCACGACGTTCTGCGCTCATGCCCGGCGCCGGCGCCTCTTCCAGCACCTTCTGGTGGCGGCGCTGCACCGAGCAGTCGCGCTCGAACATATAGACCGCCTCACCGTGGCTGTCGCCGAACACCTGGATCTCGATATGGCGCGGGCGCTCGACGTACTTCTCGACCAGCACGTGGTCGTTGCCGAACGCCGAGGCCGCCTCGCGCTGGCAGCTGGCCAGCGCATCGGCGAAGTCCTCGCTGCGTTCGACCTTGCGCATGCCCTTGCCACCGCCACCGGCGCTGGCCTTGATCAGCACCGGGTAGCCGATGCCATCGGCCTGCGCGCGCAGGAAGTCCGGCGCCTGCTGGTCGCCGTGGTAGCCCGGCGTCAGCGGTACACCGGCCTTGGCCATCAGCGCCTTGGCCGCGCTCTTGTCGCCCATAGCGCGGATGGCGCTGGCCGGCGGCCCGATGAAGGTGATGCCGGCCGCCGCGCAGGCATCGGCGAAGTCGGCGTTCTCGGACAGGAAGCCGTAGCCGGGATGGATCGCCTGTGCACCGCTGCGGCGTGCGGCGTCCAGCAGCACGTCGCCGCGCAGGTAGCTTTCGCGCGCGGCGGCCGGGCCGATGTGGATGGCCTCGTCGGCCAGGCGCACGTGGCGCGCGTTGCGGTCGGCATCGGAATACACCGCCACGGTGGCGATGCCGAGGCGGCGGCAGGTGGCGATGACGCGGCAGGCGATTTCGCCGCGGTTGGCGATCAGGACTTTGGTGAACATGGCAACGTGCTTCATAGGAGCTTGCTCGGTCATGGCACGGGTTACATGCGGAACACGCCGAAGCGCGTCTGCTGCGGGGCGGCGTTGAGGCTGGCCGACAGCGCCAGGGCGAGCACGCGGCGGGTGTCGACCGGATCGATCACACCGTCGTCCCAGAGGCGCGCGCTGGCGTAGTACGGATGGCCCTGCTGTTCGAACTGGTCGCGGATCGGCGCCTTGAACGCATCTTCTTCCGCCGCCGGCCACTGGCCGCCCTTGGCTTCGATACCATCGCGCTTGACCGTGGCCAGCACGCTGGCGGCCTGCTCGCCGCCCATCACGCCGATGCGCGCGTTCGGCCACATCCACAGGAAGTTCGGCGAGTACGCACGGCCGCACATGCCGTAGTTGCCGGCACCGAACGAACCGCCGATGACCACGGTGAACTTGGGCACCTTGGCGCAGGCCACAGCCATCACCAGCTTGGCGCCGTCCTTGGCGATACCGCCCTGTTCGTACTTGCGGCCGACCATGAAACCGGTGATGTTCTGCAGGAACACCAGCGGGATGTTGCGTTGGGTACACAGTTCGATGAAGTGCGCACCCTTCAGTGCCGACTCCGAGAACAGGATGCCGTTGTTGGCGATGATGCCGATCGGGTAACCGTTCAGATGCGCAAAGCCAGTGACCAGCGTGGCGCCGTAGCGTGGCTTGAACTCATCGAAGCGCGAGCCATCGACCAGGCGCGCGATGACCTCGCGCACGTCGTAGGGCTTGCGCGTGTCGGCCGGGATCACCCCGTACAGATCGTGTGCCGGCAACAGTGGTTCCTCGTTGGCCTGCACCGCCATCGCCGGCTCCGGCTTGCGCCAGTTCAACTGCGCGATGATCGCGCGCACCCGTGCCAGCGCCTGCAGGTCGTTGTCGGCCATGTGGTCGGCAACGCCGGAAATGCGCGTGTGCACGTCGGCACCGCCCAGTTCCTCGGCCGTCACCACTTCACCGGTGGCTGCCTTCACCAGCGGCGGGCCGCCGAGGAAGATGGTGCCCTGTTCGCGCACGATCACCGTCTCGTCGCTCATCGCCGGCACATAGGCACCACCAGCGGTGCAGCTGCCCATCACGCAGGCGATCTGAGGGATGCCCTGCGCCGACAGGTTGGCCTGGTTGTAGAAGATGCGGCCGAAATGATCGCGGTCCGGGAACACCTCATCCTGCAGCGGCAGGAAGGCGCCACCGGAATCGACCAGGTAGATGCACGGCAGGTGGTTCTGCTCGGCAATCTCCTGCGCGCGCAGGTGCTTCTTCACCGTCATCGGGTAGTAGGTACCGCCCTTGACCGTGGCATCGTTGGCCACGATCACGCATTCCACGCCGCTCACGCGACCGATGCCGGCCACCACGCCTGCAGCGGGCACGGCATCGTCGTACATGCCATGCGCGGCCAGCGGCGCGATTTCCAGGAAGGCGCTGCCGGGATCGAGCAGGGCGTCGATGCGGTCGCGCACCAGCAGCTTGCCGCGTGCGGTGTGCTTGGCGCGCGCGGCTTCGCTGCCGCCCAGCGCGGTGCGGGCGAGGGTGGCATGCAGGTCGTCGACCACGGCCTGCATGGCGGCGCGGTTGCTTTCAAACGTTTCGCTGCCCGGTTGCAGCTGGCTGTTCAGGACGGTCATCGCGTTGGCCTTACAGGGTGCGCTGGAACAGTTCGCGGCCGATCAGCATGCGGCGGATCTCCGAGGTGCCGGCGCCGATTTCATACAGCTTGGCGTCGCGCCACAAACGGCCGGTCGGGTACTCGTTGATGTAGCCGTTGCCACCGAGGATCTGGATCGCCTGGCCGGTCAGCCAGGTGGCCTTCTCGGCGGCGTACAGAATGGCACCGGCGGCATCCTGGCGGGTGGTTCGGCCCTGGTCGCAGGCGCGCGCGACGGCATAGACGTAGGCGCGGCACGCGCCCAGCCCCACGTACATGTCGGCAATCTTGGCCTGGATCAGCTGGAAGCTGCCGATCGGTTCGCCGAACTGGTGGCGCTCGTGCACATAGGGCATGACCACGTCCATGGCCGCGGCCATCAGGCCCAGCGGGCCACCGGACAGCACCACGCGCTCGTAATCCAGGCCGGACATCAACACGCGCACGCCACCACCGACCTGGCCCAGCACGTTTTCTTCGGGAATCTCGCAGTCCTGGAACACCAGCTCGCAGGTGGGCGAGGAGCGCATGCCCAGCTTGTCCAGCTTCTGCGCGGTGGAGAAGCCCTCCATGCCCTTCTCGACCAGGAACGCGGTGATGCCCTTGGCACCCGCTTCCATGTCGGTCTTGGCATAGACCACCAGCACGTCGGCGTCCGGGCCGTTGGTGATCCACATCTTGTTGCCGTTGAGCACGTAGCGGTCACCGCGCTTGTCGGCGCGCAGCTTCATCGACACCACGTCCGAACCGGCACCCGGCTCGCTCATCGCCAGCGCGCCGACCAGGCTGCCGTTGCACAGGCCGGGCAGGAAGCGCTGCTTCTGTTCTTCGTTGCCGTTCTTGCGTAGCTGGTTCACGCACAGGTTGGAGTGCGCGCCATAGGACAGGCCGATGCCGCCGGAGGCACGCGAGATTTCTTCCATCGCCACCACATGGGCCAGGTAACCCATGCCGGTGCCGCCGTATTCTTCTTCCACGGTGAGGCCGAGCAGGCCCTGTTCGCCCAGCTTCGGCCACAGGGCCAGCGGGAACTGGTTGCTGGCATCGGCCTCGGCGGCCAGCGGTGCGACCTCGGCGGCGGCAAAATGGGCCACGCTCTGGCGCAGCAGGTCGATGTCTTCGCCAAGATCGAAGTTCAGGGATGGCACGTGCATTGTGGTGGCTCCACGACGGGATGGCAGGAAATGGACGCACCCGGCGGGGGAGCGGGCGGCGGTCTGCAGGACCGCTGCCCGCACGGGCGATTGGACCCCAGCGTAGCGGGGTTCGGGTAAGAAGTGAATACAAATTCAAAAATTGAAACTAGAATCAAAACATGGCCTACAAACGCTCTGCACTGATGGAAGAACGCCTGGCCGGGGCCCGTGAACGGATCCTGCTGGCCACCCGTGAGCTGGTCGCCACCGGCGGCTGGCGCAATGCCCCGGTGACCGCCGTGGCGACCCAGGCGGGGGTGTCCACCGGCCTGATCTACCGCCACTTCCCGTCCAAGGCCGAGCTGTTCGTGGAGGTGCTCAACGCCGCGGTGGCCCACGAGGTCGCGATCATGGAGCGCATCGCCAGCGGCCCGGAGGTGGCCAGCGAGCGCTTGCGGTTGGCGATCACCGCCTTCGTCCGCCGCGCCCTGGCCGGGCCGGGGCTGGCGCATGCCTTCATCGTCGAACCGGTCGACCCGGACGTGGAAGCCGAGCGCATGCGTGGTCGTCGTGCCTTCGGCGACGTGTTCCTGCGGCTGGTGGAGGAGGGCGTGGCCGCCGGTGAGCTGCCGGCGCAGGACGCGCATGTGGCCGCCGCCTGCCTGGTCGGCGCCTTCACCGAGGCGATGGTCGGCCCGACCGCGCCCAGCCGCGAAGCACACCGCGACGAAGACGCACTGGTGGATGCGATCTGCAGCTTCTGCCTGCGCGCGATCGGCGCCCGGTAATCCGGTAGAGCCGGCCGCTGGCCGGCTTCTGCACGATCCATCCGGCGGGCTGGCGATGCCGGGCAGCGGCCGGCACTACCGGGTCCGAATGCTGCGCCGCACCAGCAGTGACGCCTGTTGTCGCACGCAAAGCGCGTTCTATACTCGGTCCATCACGCAGTCGCTCAGCCGTGGTCCAACGACTATCAGCCAGGGGTAACGAAGAGTGCGGAATTACGATCTGGAGTTCCTGAAACGCTTCTCCATGGTGATCGCGCTGCTGGCGACCATCACCCTCGGCCTCATCCTCCTTGCCGCTTACATCCACACCCGGATTCCGCCCGAGGTGTCGCCGACCGCGGCCAAGCGCACCGAACAGCGCATCTCGCCCACCGGCGCGGTCTATGCCGGCAGCACCGGCGCCGCCGCGCAGGCTGCGGCCAAGGCCGCCGCGCTGGCCAAGGCCGCCTCGCAGGTGGCCTACGGCGGCACCAAGGACGGCAAGGTCATCTTCGACAACCTGTGCACCGCCTGCCACACCACCGGCGTGGGCATGGCGCCGACGCTGGACCATTCGCACTGGGACAAGCGCATCGCACAGGGCAAGGACACTCTCTACAAGCACGCCATCGAGGGCTATACCGGTCCGGATGGCGGCATCATGCCGCCCAAGGGCGGCAACCCGGCGCTGACCGAGGAACAGATCCACGCCACCGTGGACTGGATGCTGGGCAACCTGAAGTAACCGGTAGTGCCGGCCGCTGGCCGGCAACCACGCATGGCACGAAGGTCATGAGGTTGCTGGCCAGCGGCCGGCACGCCCCAGGCTTTGCCCACCAAGGTCAAAACCCTGCCCGCAGGCGGGGTTTCGCATTTCAGGGTTAGTCTGTGCGCCTCTTCCATGGAGTCGCCCGTCGATGCGCCGCCGTTCCCTCGCCCTTGCCCTGTCCTTGCTGCTGCCGGCCGGCGCCTTTGCCCAGGCCCAGCCGCAGGCCGCACCGGTCGCGTCGCCGTCCGCCGCGCGCAGCAGCGCCACCGTGGTGCTGACCGCCGCGCCGGCCGACTGGCGCGCGCTGGATGGCCAGCGCGTGCGCATCGCCGTACCGCTCACCTTGGCCGGTACCGATGGCCTGGAACGCTTCGGCCAGCTCACCGTGGCCTTCGATGGCCGCCTCTGGCAGCCGACTGAAGTGGCCGCGCCGGGTACTGCCGGCTACGAGCAGGTGATGGCCGACAACCAGCGCCGCCGCCTGCTGCTGGACGACAGCATCGATGCCCGCGATCCGGCCAGCGTGGCCTACCTGCCGGGCAACCCGGTGCTGCGCACCGGCATGCAGCTGCGCAATGTGGAAGGTGTCGTGCACGTGGATGCACAGGGCCGTCCGCGCCTGCAGGTCGAGGGTGCACTCACGTTGCCCGAGCTGAAGCGTCCGGCGGTGCCGACGGTGCCGGGCAGCCTGCATATCGCTGCATTCAACCTGGAGAACTTCTTCAATGGCGATGGCCAGGGCGGTGGCTTCCCGACCCTGCGCGGCGCGCGCACGCTGGAAGAGCACAAGGCGCAGGTCGGCAAGCTGGTGGCCACGGTCAACGCGCTCGGTGCCGACATCGCCGCGTTGATGGAACTGGAAAACGATGGCTATGGCCCGCAGTCGGCCATCGCCGAACTGGTCAGCGCCCTCAACGCCGGTCTTGCCGCCGACAAGCAGTGGGCCTTCGTCGATGCCGGCGAGGGGCCGGGCAGCAACCCGATCCGGGTTGGCATCATCTATCGCAGGAGCGCGTTCAAGCCGCTGGGCAAGCCGTTGACCAGAACCGACGGTCCTTTCGCCGAACACAGCCGCGCACCGCTGGCGCAGGCCTTCCAGGGCAAGGGCGCACCGTTCATGGTGGTCGCCAACCATTTCAAGTCCAAGGGCTGCCGTGATGCCAGCGGCGGCGATGCCGACCGCAACGATGGCCAGGGTTGCTGGAATGCCACCCGGGTGGAATCGGCAAAGCAGTTGAACCAGTGGGTGCAGGCCGAAGCTGGCCGCCTGAAGGTGAAGGACGTGGTGCTGCTGGGCGATTTCAACGCCTACGCGATGGAAGACCCGATCCGCACCCTGCATGACCTGGGCTGGCAGGACGCATTCAAGGTCGCCCAGGTCGAGCATCCTTACAGCTACGTCTACAACGGCTATACCGGCCGCCTCGACCATGCGCTGCTGAGCCCGGGCATGGCCCAGCGCCTGCGCGGTGCCGCCGAGTGGCACAGCAATGCCGACGAACAGGACGCCAGCGGCTACCAGGGCCGCAACGTGCAGGGCCCGTGGCGCAGTTCCGATCACGATCCGCTGCTGCTGGGCTTCGATAAATAACGCCCAGCGCCGGGTCGGATCCCATTCCAACGAAATGGGCTCTGA
The DNA here is from genome assembly GCF_032911605.1 of Stenotrophomonas mexicanensis. Classification (NCBI taxonomy): domain Bacteria; kingdom Pseudomonadati; phylum Pseudomonadota; class Gammaproteobacteria; order Lysobacterales; family Lysobacteraceae; genus Stenotrophomonas; species Stenotrophomonas mexicanensis. The sequence continues at coordinate 6,607 of NZ_JAWJTG010000035.1, read as the reverse complement.
CCCCGAGGCCGGGCTCAGCCCCAGGCGATCAATCCAATCGCCAGCACCGCCAGCGCCAGCCCGGCGCGGTTCCACTTCGTGGTGGCCTCGCCGAAGGCGAACACGCCCACCAGCGCGCCCAGCACCACCACGCCGATGTTCATGCCGGCGAACACGGTGGCCGGGCTCTCCGGCATGGACTGATGCGCGTGCACATAGAAAAGAATGTTGCCGCCGTTGAGCAGGCCCAGCAGCGCGCCCGCACCGAGGTTGCGCCAGGCCAACCGGCTGCGGCCACTGGCGTGCCGCCACAGCTGAAGTGCCAGCATCAGCACGAAGGCCACGCTGAAGCTGGCCAGCACCGCCGCCATCGACGGCGTGCCGGACAGCGCCACCTGCTTGAGCAGCACGTCGACCACCGCGAACCCGGCCCAGACGCCCAGCAGCCAGCCCCAGCCGCCGGGTGAGGACGCCACCGCCGGGCCGCGCGGGCGCAGGCTGATCGCCACCATCGCCAGCAGGCCCAGGCCGAGACCGGCGAGCTTCCACGGCGTCGCAGTCTGGCCGAAGAACAGGAAGGCGGCGGCCAAAGACAGCAGCAACGACAAGCGCTGCGCCACGTCGCTGCGGACGATGCCGGCCACCGCCACCGCGCGGCCCAGCACCAGGAAGATCGATGGCAGCACCACCGCCAGTGCCAGCAGCGACAGCCACGGGGCATGTGGCGCGCGCAGTGCGTCCAGCGGCGGCTGCAGCACCACGGCGGTGAGCGTTGCCGCCACCAGATAGTTCCAGGTGACCATCTGCGAAACATCCAGCTGGCGGCGTCCGGCCACCTTCAACAACACCGAAACCAGCACGCTGCAGATCACGGCCAAGGACAGGTAGAGCATGGGGCGGGCACAGGGCAGGGGCAGGGGACGGTATCATGGTGCCATGCACAAGCCTTCGTTCCCCGTCGCCCCCGGCGAAACCGCCTGCCTCGAACTGGCCGGCCCGGCCGGCCCGCTGGAAGTGGTCGTCGACCTGCCCAAGGCCGATGTGCCGGCGCAGCCGATCGTGGCCATCATCTGCCATCCGCTGTCCACCGAAGGCGGCACCCTGCACAACAAGGTGGTCACCATGACCGCCACCACCCTGCGCGAGCTTGGCATCGCCACGGTACGCTTCAACTTCCGCAGCGTCGGCGCGTCGGCCGGTGAGTTCGACCACGGCGTGGGCGAGCAGGATGACCTGAAGACCGTCGCCGCCTGGGTGCAGAGCCAGCGCCCCGACGACCGTCTGTGGCTGGCCGGTTTCAGCTTCGGCTCGTTCGTATCGCTGAAGGCGGCTGCCGCGCTGCAGCCGGAAGCGCTGATCTCGATCGCGCCGCCGGCCGGTCGCTGGGATTTCGATGGCATCGCGCCGCCGGTCCGCTGGCTGGTGATCCAGGGCGAGCAGGATGAGATCGTCGATCCGCAGGCGGTCTATCAGTGGCTGGACACGCTGGACGTCCCGCATGAGCTGGTGCGCATGCCCGAGACCAGCCACTTCTTCCACCGCAAGCTGATCGACCTGCGCGGCGCGCTGACCCACGGCGTGAAGCACTGGCTGGGCGCGGCGGCATGAGTGCAACCGAGCTGACCCCGTCGCAGCGGTACGCGGAAGGGGTTGCCCGTGGCGACTGGCAGAACGACCCGGCCCAGCACGCAGCGCTGGCCGAACTGGACCGCATCCACCTGGGCCTGGTCGACAGCGCCGAAGACGGCTGGCTGGACCGCCTGTCCTCGTTCTGGAAGAAGCCCGAGCCGGTGAAGGGTCTGTACTTCTGGGGCGGCGTCGGCCGTGGCAAGACCTTCCTGGTCGACCTGTTCTACGACGGCCTGCCGATCAAACAGAAGTACCGCACCCACTTCCATCGCTTCATGCGCAGCGTCCACGAGCGCCTGCGCGAGCACCAGGGGCAGAGCGACCCGCTGGCGAAGATCGCCCAGGAATGGCGCAGCAACCTGCGGGTGCTGGTGCTGGACGAATTCTTCGTCACCGACATCGGCGACGCGATGCTGCTGGCACGGCTGCTGGAGCGCCTGTTCGCCGAAGGCGTGACCCTGGTCACCACCTCCAACACGGCGGTGGAGAACCTGTACCTCAACGGCCTGCAGCGCGAGAGCTTCCTGCCGGCCATCGGCCTGCTGCAGCGCTTCTGCGTGGAGCTGTACGCCGACGGCACCGAGGATTACCGGATGCGCGCGCTGACCCGCTCGCCGGTGTACCGCGCACCGTTGGCCGCCGACAGTGATGAGTGGCTGGCCACGCGCTGGAACGAACTGAGCGGCGGCCAGCCGGCCAAGCCCGGCAACATCGAGATCGAAGGCCGTAAGATCCCGGTGCGCGGCCGTGGCAAGAGCATTGCCTGGTTCGATTTCGCCGCGTTGTGCGAAGGCCCGCGTGGCCCGTCGGATTACATCGAGATCGCGCACGAGTTCAACACCGTGCTGCTGGGCGGCATCCCCGCCTTCGACCGTTTGAACGAAGATGCCGCGCGCCGCTTCGTCAACCTGATCGACGAACTGTACGACCGCCACGTCAACCTGGTCTGCACCGCCAGTACCTCGCCGATCGAGCTGTACACCGGCCAGCGCCTGCAGGGCGCGTTCGAGCGCACCGCCTCGCGCCTGATCGAGATGCAGAGCGCCGAGTACCTGGGTACCCCGCACCGGGCGTGAGGGAGCCACCCAGGTAAATGCGTTGCCGGCCAGAGTTCCGGTAGTGCGGGCCGCTGGCCGGCATCCGCCGCGCGGTTACCGGGTCGGCGCCACCGCATTCCCACGCGGCCGCTCATCCGGCCCGGCCGACACATGCAGGCCCGAGCCATCGCCGTGCTCCACCCGTACGCTCTCGCCGCGCTCCAGCAGCCGCAGTGGCTGGCCTTGGTAGCGCACTTCCAGCGCGTCGTGGGCGTCTGCCAGCGACTGCACCAGCGGGCACAGCGCCTGCGCGCGGGCCTCGATGCGCTCGGCGCGGCCTTCCAGCTGCTGTTCCATCTGCGCGTCCAGGCGGTCGGCGCGTTCCTCCATCGCGTCGCTGCGGCCGGTGAACACCTGCCACAGCACGCTGCGGGCGATGGACGCGGACAGCGACTCGGCCATGTCCTGCACCTTGGCCTCGAAGCCCGGCCCGAACACCGCATGTTCCCAGTAGCCCTTGCCCAGCGTGCCGCCGATCCAGTCATCGGCCTGCCGGCGCAGGCGCCGGACCTTGCGGCTGTTGGCGGTGCCGGTGAGGCTCTCATAGACCCCGTCGAGCACCTCGAAGCTCAACCCGCTCACTTCATGGGCCAGCGCGGTGGCCGCCGGCATCAGCTGCCGCGCCCCGGCCTCCATCTGCCGCAGGCGGGCGGCGTCGGCCTCGCTGACCGGCACGACCGTGTCGTCCAGGCTCAGCACGCCATCGTGGAACACCACCTCGTGCGGTGCCTGCGGGCCATGCCGCAGCCAGATGCCACCGCTGTCCACCAGCACGTCATAGTCGGTGTGGATACCGCACTGGTCCGCGCGCAGCTTCGGGGTGTCAGCGGCAATTGCAGGTACGGTGACCACAGCAGCCAGCAGGGCCAAGGCGGGTGCTGACAGGCGCATGGTGGAATCCTTTCCGGTCATTGCAGGACCCCAGCATCCCGCGTTCGGCAGGCGCCGTCACCCGCCGAAAGTCACTGCGCGATGGCGATTCGTCCGGCCATACCGGCTTTCCCACCGGCTGCCCACCAGCTATCCACAGGGTTGTCCCTAGCCAGTTTCATCACTGTCATGTGAAGCTGTCATTGTTCCGTTTTCGCGGTGCGTTGTACCACCGCGATGACGCCTTTCGGGCTTGACTGCGCAGCCCGTTCCGGCAGGTCTGAAGCGTCTGATCCGGGCGCCGATGGCACGATCCTTGCGGCGCAAGGGATTGCCGAATTTCACTACATTTGGCGTTGACGGACCCCATTACCCCCACTATCTTGTGGCCGTCGGTCGCAGCAACCCCAATTCCAGGGGGTGCCCAGGGTACCCATCCGCGATCGTCAACGGCAGTGGCAGGCGCAGGGTCTCATCCCCTGCGACGCCGTCCTGCCATCCTGGGCTGTCATGTCCCGGGCTGCGTCACCCGATGCATCGAGCACCCACCAATCACGCCAAGAGGACACACGCCGTGACCACCGAATCCAGCGCCACCATCGAGAAGGAAAGCGAATTCCTGTTGACGTCGCCGCCGACGGCCAACGCGATGAGTGTGACCAAGCGCAATGGCACGACCGAACTGGTGGACCTGAACAAGATCGTGCGCGCGGTGCAGCGTTCCTCCGAAGGCCTGCACGCCGTCGATCCGATGCGCGTGGCCACCCGCACCATTTCCGGCCTGTACAACGGCGCCACCACCCGCGAGCTGGACGAACTGTCCATCCGCACCGCCGCCCTGCTGATCGGTGAAGAGCCCGAGTACGGCCGCCTCGCTGCGCGCCTGCTGGCCAACTACATCGCCAAGGAAGTCTCGGGCCAGGAAATCTACGCCTTCTCGCAGTCGGTCAGCCGTGGCCATGAAGTCGGCCTGATCAACGACCGCCTGCTGAACTTCGTGCAGACCAACGCGCGCAAGCTCAACGATGCCATCGACATCTCGCTGGACCTGAACTTCGATTACTTCGGCCTGCGTACCCTGTACGACCGTTACCTGCTGCGCCATCCGCACACCCGCAAGGTGATCGAGACCCCGCAGCAGTTCTTCCTGCGCATTGCCAGCGCGCTGAGCGAGGATGTATCCGAGACCCTGGCGCTGTACAAGCGCATGGGCAACCTGGACTACCTGCCGTCCAGCCCGACCCTGTTCAATTCCGGCACCACCCACGAGCAGCTGTCCTCGTGCTTCCTGCTGGATTCGCCGCAGGACTCGCTGGAGTCGATCTATTCCAAGTACGGCGACATCGCCCAGCTGTCGAAGTTCTCCGGCGGCATCGGCGTCAGCTATACCCGCGTGCGTTCGCGTGGTTCGCTGATCAAGTCGACCAACGGCCACTCCAACGGCATCGTGCCGTGGCTGAAGACCATGGATTCGTCCGTGGCCGCGGTGAACCAGGGCGGCAAGCGCAAGGGCGCAGCCTGCGTCTACCTGGAAACCTGGCACGCCGACGTCGAGGACTTCCTCGAGCTGCGTGACAACACCGGTGACGAAGCCCGCCGTGCGCACAACCTGAACCTGGCCAACTGGGTGCCGGACCTGTTCATGAAGCGCGTCGAGGCCGACCAGGAATGGTCGCTGTTCGATCCGCGCGTCGTGCCGGAGTTCACCGACCTGTTCGGCGAAGCCTTCGAGCAGGCCTACCTGCAGGCCGAAGCGCAGGGCAAGGCCAACCGCACCATCTCCGCGCGCAAGCTGTACGCCCGCATGATGCGTACGCTGGCCGAGACCGGCAACGGCTGGATGACCTTCAAGGACAAGTGCAACCGCGCCAGCAACCAGACCCTGCGTCCGGGCAACGTGATCCACCTGTCCAACCTGTGCACGGAAATCCTGGAAGTCACTTCCAACGATGAAACCGCAGTGTGCAACCTGGGTTCGATCAACCTGGGCAACCACTTCGACGAGCACAACGAGTTCGACTTCGAGAAGCTGGCCGAGACCGTGCGCCTGGCCGTGCGCCAGCTCGACCGCGTCATCGACCTGAACTTCTACCCGATCGAAACCGCCCGCCGCGCCAACCTGCGCTGGCGTCCGGTCGGCCTGGGCTGCATGGGCCTGCAGGACGTGTTCTTCCGCAAGCGCCTGCCGTTCGACAGCGCCGAAGCCCGCGCTCTGTCGAAGAAGATCGCCGAAGCGATCTACTTCCACGCGCTGGAAACCTCCTGCGAGCTGGCCCAGGAACGCGGCAAGCACCCGTCGTTCAACGACACCCGCGCCGCCGGTGGCGAACTGCAGTTCGACGCCTGGAACGTGGTGCCGGAAGACACCGCGCGCTGGGATGCCCTGCGTGCCCGCATCAAGGAGCATGGCCTGCGCAACTCGCTGATGATCGCGATCGCGCCGACCGCGACCATCGCCTCGATCGCCGGCTGCTACGAGTGCGTCGAGCCGCAGGTGTCCAACCTGTTCAAGCGCGAGACCCTGTCCGGTGACTTCCTGCAGGTCAACCGCTACCTGGTGAACGAGCTGAAGAAGCTGGGCCTGTGGACCGCCGACATGCGCGACGCCATCAAGCTGGCCGAAGGCTCCATCGCCGGCGTGGCACAGATTCCGGAAACGCTGCGCGAGGTCTACCGCACCGCGTGGGAACTGCCGATGCGTTCGCTGATCGACATGGCCGCCGAGCGTGGCGCCTTCATCGACCAGTCGGCCTCGCTCAACCTGTTCATGGAAAGCCCGAACATCGGCGCGATGTCTTCCATGTACATGTACGCCTGGAAGCAGGGCATCAAGACCACCTACTACCTGCGTTCGCGCCCGGCCACCAAGATCGCCAAGACCACGGTGAGCAGCGCAGCCCCGGCCAAGGTGTTCAGCCCGGACGAAGCCATCGCCTGCTCGCTGGAAAACCCGGAAGCCTGCGAGGCCTGCCAATAAAAGCGGCCGTGGGGGGGGGGGGGGGGGGGGGGGGGGGGGGGGGGGGGGGGGGGGG
>NZ_JAWJTG010000034.1:0-50568 GCF_032911605.1 Stenotrophomonas mexicanensis | reverse complement strand
GCGCCGATGGTAGTGTGGCTCAAGCCATGCGAGAGTAGGTCATCGCCAGGGTTTACACCCGAGAACCCCGCTGCTCACGCAGCGGGGTTTTTCTTTGTGCGCGCGAAATGCGGGTGGTGCCGGCCGCTGGCCGGCAACCCGATGGCGTTACATCGCCCGTTAGATCCAGGCCATACGCGGATATTCTCCGCGGGTAGCCACAGCGCCAACCAAGGTTGGCGTCTACCGAGGGCATGCGGACCCACAGTAGATCCACGCCATGCGTGGATGGGCTGTCCCTGCGAAGAGCGGTGCCAACCCCGGCAGCAGGCCAGACGGTGCGCGTCGCTGTGATTGCCGGCCAGCGGCCGGCACTACCAGTAGATCCACGCCATGCGTGGATGCCCTCCGTGAGGAACCACGGCGCCAACCAAGGTTGGCAGCTACTGGCAGCAAGGCCTACGCAACAAAAAGACGGCGCCCTGCGGGCGCCGTCTTGATCAGGATCGAACTGAAGGCCCGGATCAGGCGGCCTGCGAGACCTCGTGCGGTTCCTGCTGGCGGAACACCGAAACCGCTTCGGTCAGTGTGCCGGCCTGGCTCTGCAGCTCGCGTGCGGCGGCGGTGGCTTCCTCCACCAGCGCGGCATTCTGCTGTGTGGCCTGATCCATCTGCACTACGGTCTGGTTGATCTGCTCAATGCCGATCGACTGCTCCTGCGACGCCGCGGAAATCTCGCGCATCAGGTGGCTGACATCCTCCACGCCGCCAACAATGCCCTGCATGCGTTGGCCGGCGTCAGCTACCAGCTGGGAACCCTCACCCACCTGGCGGCCGGCTTCGTCGATCAGCTTCTTGATCTCCTGGGCCGCCGCCGCAGAGCGCTGCGCCAGTACCCGCACCTCGCTGGCCACGACCGCGAAGCCTCGGCCCTGTTCGCCGGCGCGTGCCGCCTCCACGGCTGCGTTCAACGCCAGGATATTGGTCTGGAAGGCAATGCCGTCGATGACGCCGGTGATGTCGCCGATCCGCTTCGAAGCACCTTCGATGGCCTGCATGGTATTCACCACCCGCTGCATGGCCGTGTTGCCGTCACTGGCAGCGCTCTGCGTGGAAGCTGCCAACGCACTGGCCTCACGCGCATGGGCGGCGTTCTGGCGCACGGTGGCGGTGAGTTCCTCCATCGATGCTGCGGTCTCCTGCAGGTGCGCGGCCTGGCGCTCGCTGCGCTCGGACAACGCGCCGTTGCCGGCGGCAATCTCGCTGGCGGCGGAACTGATCGACGCCGCACATTCCTGGATGCGACCGACCATGCGTGCCAACTGACCGGCCGTGGCATTCGCATCGCGCTGGATGGCAGCGAAAGCACCGTGATACTCGCCGTGCATGCGCCGGTCCAGATCGCCATTGGCCAGTGCCGAGAGCATCTGCCGCACTTCGTTGACGGTGCTGCCGAGCGTATCGAGCAGCTGGTTGATGCCACCGGTCAGCCCATCGAGGAAACTGGCACCTTCAGTGGCCTGCAGGCGCTGGTCGAGATCACCGGCCGCTGCCGCAGCGACGATGCCGGCCACGGCGTTTTCCAGCGCGAGTTCATGGGTGCGGTCATGCCATTCCACGGCGAAGCCCAGGCGCACGCCCTGCGCATCGAACACCGGGGTGACCATCTGCGCGAAGTGCACCGGGCCGATCTGCACCTTGCCGTTGTGCGTGACCTGCAGGCCATTGAGGATCGCGCGGATGCGGTCCGGGTTGGCGTGGAAGCGGTGGATGCTGCTGCCGACCAGGCGCTCGGCGTCGAAGTCGGGGAAGGCCTGGCGCAGTGTTGCCTGCTGGTTGCGCAGCAGGGCCACCACCGAGCGGTTCACGTAACGGATCACGTGGTCGTTGTCGGCAATCATCATCGCGGTGCGCGAGGCGTCGAGCGCCTGGCGGATCTGCGCATTCTCGGCATGCGCGTCAGCCTCGCGCCCACGCTGCGCCTGCACGTGGCGGGCGGTATCGGCCAGTGCATGGGCCAGCGAACCGGGTGCATAGGCCGCGGTATCCGCATGTGCGCTCAGATCGGTGCCCGTCGCGATATCGCGCGCCAGTGCCGCCAGGCGGCGTGGGCCGTGGCCAAGCGCCTCGGTCTGCTGGCGCAGGCGCAGCGCGACCTGGCCGAGGAACACGGTCAGGCTGGCGAACAGGCCCGCCTGCAGCAACGTCGGTCCCACGGCTGCGCCGTGCAGCAGCGGTACCAGCAGGGCGAGGGTGCCAACACCACCGGCCAGCCATACCGGCAGGCGATCGCGGTGGCTGAGCAGCACGCCCAGCAGCAACGCGACCGGCAACGCCGGCGCCAGGCTGACGATCGCGCACAACAAGGCCAGCTGCAGCGACAACAGCAATGCCAGGCCATTGCGGGCGACGGCCCGGCCCGCCTGTGGACCGGCCAGCCAGAGGGCGGGCAGTACGGCGGCCGCGGCCAACGCAGCGCCCGGTACGTGGGGCCCACGCAGGGCCAGCACGAGGCCAGCCACAGCCAACGCCGCGCTGCCGATCAGCAGTCGACGGTCAGCGCGGCGCGCGAGCTGCTGTAGATGCGGCATGCGGGCGGTATCGGGGGGACGGGAGGATGCAACGGACATCGGCGACTCCTGGATCAGCAAACGACAACAGCCACGCCGCGGCACACGCAGGAGTGCGTGAGCAGGGCGCGAGCCGGGAATTCGGGGAATGCGGCGCGATCAGCGACGCGGAGACGGGACACCGTGGCCACATCCTGTGGGTGACGGTGCAGCAGAGCGGGCATGCGGACTTCCTTGCAGAACCAGACACACGCCGCAGGCCCGACCGGACCTGCGTGCTGCGGACGCAGGGGCCCGCAACTGATGTATCGGCCGCAAACGCGCGGAGTGAAGCGCGCGGATACGTTTGCTCAGCCGGCGTTGTCGTTGCTGAAGAAGTGCAGGATCACGCCCGCGATCTGTTCCGGGTCTTCCATGTGCAGGTGATGGTTGCCGGCAAACACCGCCAGACGGCCATCGCGCAGGTGCTGCAGGCGATCGCTGCGCATCGGCTCGGGATAGTACGACTGCGCCGGTGTGGCGTAGATCACCTGCGTCGGGCAGGCGATGGCCTGCAGCAGGTTGTCGATCTGGCCTTCGCTGAGGCGGATCGCAGTGGGCAGCATCAGGCGCGGGTCGCTGCACCAGCGGTAACCACCTTCGACCGGCTCCACGCCGCGCTCGACCAGCAGCCGTGCACAGCGCTCGCTGAGCTGGTTGGTCATCATCCGCGCGCGGATCGGCGCGGCGAGGTCGGGGAACACGCGCAGCTGCTTGCGTGCCAGTGCGCGTGTGGCATTCACATGCTCGCGCAGGCGGTTGGCGGTTTCTTCCTCAGGACCACGCAGGCCGCCGAGTGCTTCGATCGCCACCAGCCGTTCGACACGGTCGCTGACCGAGGCGGTGAGGCTGGCGATGCCGGCGCCCATCGAATGGCCGAGCAGGCTGAAACGGTCCCAGCCCAGCGCGTCGGCGACGTCGAGTACGTGACAGATTGCGGCGGCCGTGGTGTAGCTGGCACCGGCCGGCAGATGCGCGCTGTGGCCGTGGCCGGGCAGGTCGATGGCCACCAGCTGCAACGACGACAGGTGCGGCGCCAGCGGCACGAAGCTGGCCGCGTTGTCGAGCCAGCCATGCAGGGCCAGCACGCGCGGGCCATCACCGTAGTTGCGCAGGCCGGCGACGCGCGCGCCACCGACCTCGAGTTCAAACGGCTGCAGGCTCATGCCAGTGACGCCACGGCCAGCCGTGCCAGCGCACGCGCGTGCTCCGGTTCGGCGTTGAGGCAGGGGATGTAGCGCATCGTCGCGCCGCGCTCGGCCAGTGTTTCGGTGAAGCCCAGTGCCACTTCTTCCAGCGTCTCCAGACAGTCGGTGGCGAAGCCCGGGCACACCACGTCGATCTGCTTCACGCCGGATTCGGCCAGCGCCCACAGGCTGGGCTCGGCATACGGCTGCAGCCAGCGCTCGCGGCCGAAGCGCGACTGATAGCCCATCTGCCAGTCGTCCCTGCCCAGCTCCAGCGCCTTGGCGATGGCCTGCGCACTGGCCTCGCAGCGCTGCGGATACGGATCGCCGGCATCGGCCAGGCGCTGCGGAATGCCGTGGAAGGAGAACATCAGTTTCTGGCCACGACCGTGCTGTTCCCAGTAGCGGCGGATCGAGCCGGCAACGGCGTCGACCCAGCCCGGATCGACCGAATAGTCGCGCACCAGGCTCACGGTCACGCCCGGATTGCGGCGCTGCCAGGCATCGACGCGGTCTTCGACCGAGGCGGTGGTGGTGGTGGAGTACTGAGGGTAAAGCGGCAGCACCACGACGCGGCGCGCACCGTCGGCCGCCAGCCGGTCGAGTTCGCTGGCCAGCGCCGGTTCGCCATAGCGCATTGCATGGCGCACCGTCAGGGTCGGCAACAGCGCTTGCATGGCCTGCGCCAGCTGGCGCGTATGCACCATCAGCGGAGAGCCCTCCGGCAGCCAGACCTGGGCGTACTTGGCCGCTGAACGGCTGCTGCGCAGCGGCAGGATCAGTCCGCGCAGCAACGGCTGCCACAGCAGTGCCGGGATCGAGACCACGCGGGGGTCGGACAGGAATTCAGCCAGGTAACGGCGTACGGCGGGGGCCGTCGGCGTCTCGGGCGTGCCTAGGTTGACCGCCAGCACGGCGGTATCGGGTGCGTCGAGCATGAGCGGTATTGTCGCCGATCCGGTGCCGCGCCGGGATGCAGGGTTCGGATTGCAGGCATAGCGCGCATCAATGTGAGCAGGGAACGCTCATTGGGGATTCATGACAACACTACTAATTTCAGTCACTTGCTATATCTTCCTATGGACTGACTTCTGGAGCCTGCCATGCGTCGCCCGATCCAAGCCCTGCTGATCGCCGCCAGCCTGCTGTCCAGCCAGGCCATGGCCGGACCGCAGGAAGACCAGCGTGCCCGCAATGCCGTGCGCGTGCTGGCTGAAATCCAGGAAATCCCTGAACAGGGCATTCCGGACAAATTGCTCGACGAAGGCCGCGCGGTCATCGTCATTCCCGACACGATCAAGGCCGGTCTGGTCATTGGCGGTCGTCGTGGCCACGGCCTGATGTCCGTGCGCATGCCCAACGGTGCCTGGTCCAACCCGGTGTTCGTGAAGCTCACCGGCGGCAGCATCGGCTTCCAGGCCGGCGTGCAGTCCTCCGATGTGGTGCTGGTGTTCCGCAACGACCGTAGCCTGGACAACCTGGTCAACGGCAAGTTCACGCTGGGCGCCGATGCGGGTGTCGCCGCCGGCCCGGTCGGCCGCAATGCCGCCGCCGCCACCGACGGTCAGCTGAAGGCCGAAATCTGGTCCTGGTCGCGCGCCCGCGGCCTGTTCGCCGGTGTCGCCCTGGATGGTGCGGTGCTGCAGATCGACGATGCCGCCAATCTGGACGCCTACGGCAGCAACACCACGCCGCGCATGATCTTCGAAGGCCGCGCGGCCGGTTCGCCGTCGATGGATGTGGTCACGTTCCGCGACCGCCTGGAAGAGGCCACCTACGCCGCGCGCAACAACCGCAACGGCAATGGTGGCAACGCGCCGCGTCCGGCAGCGGCCCCGGCGGTTGCTCCGGCGCCTGTTCAGGCAGCGCCGGCCGCCCCGGCCGAAGCCACTACCGCACCGCTGCAGAACGTGCCGCAGAACCCGCCGCCGCAGCAGCAGGGCTTCCAGCCGGTCAACGACGGCGAAATCCGCACGGAAACGCTGGGCGGAAACTGACTTTCGTCACGCGCGCCGGCTAACACCCGGTGCGCTATGCTCGACAGCCTGATCACTAACGTAACGAGCGTCTTTATGGGCAGTTTCAGCATCTGGCATTGGTTGGTCGTGCTGGCCATCGTCCTGCTGGTGTTCGGCACCAAGCGCCTGACCAGTGGCGCCAAGGATCTCGGTTCGGCGGTCAAGGAATTCAAGAAGGGCATGCGCGACGAGGACAAGCCGAACGCGCAGCTGGGCGATGAATCGCGCAGCCAGGACGCCTCGCGCGCCGCGCAGGACGAGCACGACCGTAACGCTCGCTGATCCGGAGCGGTCGCGGTGTTTGATATCGGCTTCAGCGAACTGCTGGTGATTGCGGTGGTTGCCCTGGTGGTGCTCGGTCCTGAGCGCCTGCCCAAGGCGGCCCGCTTTGCCGGCCTGTGGGTACGTCGTGCCCGCAATCAGTGGGATTCGGTGAAACAGGAACTGGAGCGCGAACTGCAGGCCGAGGACATCAAGCGGCAGATGCAGGACGTGCGCCAGGGCATGCAGGACACCGAGAACCAGTTGCGTGCCAGCGGTGAAGCAATCCGCCGCGAAGCGCAGGAGGCCCAGCAGCAGGGCGATACGCTGGCGCAGGAAGTACGCGCGCCGGCGCCCGCAGATCTTCCGCCGTACATGAACGCCGTGCCCGACGCCGATGCGCCGGCACAGGAGAGCGTTGCTCCCGAGCCGACGCCGGCGACACCCCCTGATGCCGGTGCGACGCCGCCGCAGAGCAGCCCGGAGCGCCAGCCATGAGTGAACAGGATTTCGGCGAAAGCTCGCTGGTCGAACATCTGGTGGAACTGCGCGGCCGCCTGGTGCGCGCATTGCTGGGCCTGGGCGTGGTGCTGCTGGCGCTGCTGCCGTTTACCCAGAAGCTGTACAACGCGCTGGCCGAACCGCTGGTCTCGCAGCTGCCGAACGGGCAGACGATGATCGCCACCAACCCGGCCGGTGCGTTCTTCGCCCCGCTGAAGCTGACTTTCTTCGTGGCCCTGTTCGTGGCGGTGCCGTGGCTGCTGTACCAGCTGTGGGCGTTCGTTGCCCCGGGCCTGTATGCGCGCGAGAAGCGCCTGGCGGTGCCGTTGCTGGTGTCGTCGGTGATGCTGTTCTACGCCGGCTGTGCCTTCGCCTACTTCCTGGTGCTGCCGGCGGTATTCCACTTCCTCACCACCTTCAGCCCGGACGTGATCGCGATCACTCCGGATGCGAACGCCTACCTGGACTTCGTGCTGGCGATCTTCTTTGCCTTCGGCGGCAGTTTCGAACTGCCGGTGGCGATGGTGATCCTGGTGCTGCTGGGCTGGGTGACGCCGCAGCAGTTCAAGGAAGGCCGCGGTTACGCGATCGTCGGCATCTTCGTGGTGGCCGCAGTGCTGACCCCGCCGGACGTGGTCTCGCAGCTGATGTTGGCGATTCCGATGTGCCTGCTCTACGAACTGGGCATCCACGCCGCACGCTGGCTGGTGCCGTCGTCGGTAGTGAAGAAACCCGCCGCCTGAAAGAAAAAAAGGGGACGGAGGGGATTAAGTCGTTAGCTGCACACACTGGGCATAAACGACTTAATCCCCTCCGTCCCCTTTTTCCGTCAGGCGTGGAACACGTCGCTTGAGGTCGGCGTGGTCGGGATCGGTGGGGCCGCGCGGCTGCCGCGATGCACGAACATCTGCTTCCACGCGGCGTAGACCGCGCCGACATACAGCGGCATCAGCACCGTGGTCAGCACCAGCTGGGCGATGAAGGCCGCAGCCAGCGGGCCACCGATCAGCATCGCGATCTGGATCACGATCACGAACAGGATGTACATGCAGAACGCGGCGATCAGGCCGAGCGCGGCGAACACGAACATCGCGCCGATGTTCTCGATGCAGCCCTGTAGGCTCAGGCGCAGCGCATGCATGCCGCTCTGCTTGTCGAACACCACCAGCGCCGGCTGGGTGAACATCGCCAGCGACAGCGCCACCGCGCTCAGGAACACCAGCAGCATCCACAGCGCGATGCGCTTGGCCGGCAGGTTGGCGACCAGCGCGGCCGCATCATCCGGCTTGATCTGCTGGCCACTGCGGCTGATCTCTTCCATCTTGGTCATGACCTCGCTGAAGGCGGTGAAGCCCTCGCGGCCGATCATCATGAACAACAGTGCGCCCAGCAGCAGCACCGCCAGCACCTGGATCGCCAGCGGCACCAGCAGGTGGCTGACGCGGTGGTCGCGGATCGGCTGCAGCAGGTGCGAGGCCAGGCCCGGGCGGCCTTCGTCGATCTCGCCCACGGCATACAGCATGCCGCCGAACATGATCGGCGAAATTGCCAGGGTCATGAGCTGTACTGCCATGCCGGCGGCGCCGGGAATCAAGGTCGACAGCAGGGTCACCACCCAGCTCACCAGCAGCCAGGTCAGGCCGATCCGGGCCAGCTGCAGCGGCGCACGCCGGTACAGGGAGAACGTATCCAGCAACCACTGGGCGCCCGCCGAGGCCGGCAGCTTGCGAATCTCTTTCATGGACATCCGGGAAGGACAGGAGGGGGCCGGGCGGCTGCCCGTGCCGCCGATTATCCCTGTTTTGCCACCGGCTGGGCTGAAGACAGCCGCGCCTGGCGGACGAAGCGGCGCAACAGCTGGCGGGCCAGTGGTGCGGCGCTGACCGCGCGCTCGATGCTGCGGGCGCAGCCGCCGTGGCGGCCGATGCAGTCGGCGCGGGCGCGCACGTAGCCGCGCATGTGGTGGGTGGCGAATTCCGGATGGAACTGCACGCCCCACGCCTGGCGGCCCCAGCGGAAGGCGTGGCAGCCGTCCAGCGGCGAGCGTGCCAGCACTTCGGCACCTTCCGGGGCGCGCAGCACGGTCTGCAGGTGGGTGGCATGGGCGGCGAAATGCTGCGGCAGGCCCTGGAACAGCGGGTCCTGCGCGGCCTGCGGCTGCAGTTCCAGCTCGATCGTGCCGGACTCGCGGCCAGCCGGGTTGTAGGCCACCTCGCCACCCAGCGCGTGTGCCAGCAGCTGGTGGCCGTAGCAGATGCCGAACACCGGCAGGTCGTCGTGGGCGGTCTGGCGCAGCCATGCGGCGCTGCGCTCGCTCCACTCGGCGTGGTCGGTGACGAAGGCGGCCGAGCCGGTCACCAGCACGCCGGCGAAGGCATGTGGGTCGGGCAGGGCGCCACCGTGTTCGACATCGACCACCACCGTCTCGTGCTCTTCCAGCCCGGCGGCGACGCGGATCCAGTGCGGAAAGCGCCCGTAGCGGCGCAGCGACGGTACCGGGCGGCCGGTTTCAAGGATCAGGAACGGGGCTGGGTTCATCCGGGGGCGGCAGCACTGACAGGACTTCCTCGATTGTAGTCAGCCCCTGCGCCACCTTTTCAAGCCCGGCCTGGCGCAGGGTTCGCAGCCCTTCAGCCCGCGCAGCCCGGCTGAAACCGGCCAGATCCATGTCGGCGCGGATCTGCCCGCGCAGCCGCGAACCCAATGGCAGCAACTCATACAGGCCGATGCGGCCGAGGAATCCGGTGCGCCGGCACTCCAGGCAACCGACCGGCCGACAGGGCGTGGCGGCATCTGGATATGCGGCATGGCTATCAGCCAGCACCGCCCAGTCGGCGGCGCCGAGGCTGTGCGGCTGCTTGCAGTGCGGGCACAGCGTGCGCACCAGTCGCTGGGCGAGGATGCCGTTGAGGGTGCTGGCCAGCAGGTAGTGCGGCACGCCCAGGTCGAGCAGGCGGGTTACCGCCGAGGGCGCGTCGTTGGTATGCAGGGTGGACAGCACCAGGTGGCCGGTCAGCGAGGCCTGCACCGCCATCTGCGCGGTTTCCAGGTCGCGGATCTCGCCGATCATGATGATGTCCGGGTCCTGCCGCAGCAGGGTGCGCACGCCGCTGGCGAAATCCAGGTCGATGTTGGTCTGCACCTGCATCTGGTTGAACTCGGGCGCGATCATCTCGATCGGGTCCTCCACCGTGCACACGTTCACGTCCGGCGTGGCCAGCCGCTTCAGCGTGGAATACAGGGTGGTGGTCTTGCCCGAGCCGGTCGGGCCGGTCACCAGCACGATGCCGTGCGGACGCTCGACCAGCGCATTCCAGCCGACGGCCTCCTGCGGGCTGAAACCGAGCTGGTCGATGCTCTTGAACGCGGCATCGGGGTCGAAGATGCGCATCACGCACTTCTCGCCGAAGGCGGTGGGCATGGTCGACAGACGCATCTCGACCTCGCGGCCGCCCGGCGAACGGGTCTTGATGCGGCCATCCTGCGGGCGCCGGCGTTCGGCCAGGTCCATGCGGCCGAGCACCTTGATGCGGCTGACCACGGCGGTCATCACCGCTGGCGGCACCTCGAACACCTTGTGCAGCACGCCGTCGATGCGGAAGCGCATGCGTCCCATCTCGCGGCGCGGCTCCAGGTGGATGTCCGAGGCGCGCTGCTCGTAGGCGTACTGCAGCAGCCAGTCCACGATATGCACGATGTGCTGGTCGTCGGCATTGACGTCGCCGGTGCGGCCCAGCTCCACCAGCTGTTCGAAGCTGGGCAGGGTGGTATTGGCTTCGCCACGCACGTCGCCACGGGCGCCGCGCACCGAGCGGGTCACCCCGTAGAACTCCATGGTGTAGCGGTGCAGGTCCAGCGGGTTGACCACCGCCAGCTCGATGCGGCGGCGGGTCAGGTGCTGCAGGTCGCGGCGCCATTCCTGCACCAGTGGCTCGCTGGTGGCCACCAGCACGCGCTCGGCATCCACCGCCAACGGCAGGAAACGGTGGCGGCGCGCGTAGGCATGGGAGACCAGCGCGGTGACCGCGGCGACGTCGACCCGGGTCGGGTCGATGCGCAGGTAGCGGCTGCCGGTGCGCTGCGCCAGCCACTCGGTGAGGCGCTCCAGGGTCAGTTCGCCACCGCCGTTGGCGGCCAGCTTGAGGTTGGACAGCAGCACCAGCGGGTGCACTTCACTGGCGTTGCGTGCGCCTTGCGCGGAAAAGCGCATGCGCTCGCGGTCCTGCTCGGCCACCAGGCCATCGGCGATCAGGGCCGCGGCAATCTGCTCGAACTGCAGGCGACCCCACGGCAGCGGTACGCCGCCAGCCTCGCCGGGCGTGCCCACCGGCAGCCGATGTTCCATCTGCCTGCTCCTCCCGGGTACGGAATGCCCCGCAGGTCGGCCGTTATACTAACGCACCCCCTTGCCGGCCAAGACTCGTACGCATGTCCGCGACCCCGACCGTTCCGATCACCTTCCAGGGCCTGATCCAGACCCTGAACCAGTTCTGGGCCCAGCAGGGCTGCGTGCTCATCCAGCCGCTCGACCTGGAGGTGGGTGCCGGTACCTTCCACCCGGCCACCTTCCTGCGTGCGATTGGTCCGGAGAGCTGGAACGCGGCCTACGTGCAGCCCTCGCGCCGCCCGACCGACGGCCGCTACGGCGAGAACCCGAACCGTCTGCAGCGCTACTACCAGTACCAGGTGGCGATGAAGCCGGCGCCGGACAACATCCAGCAGCTGTACCTGGATTCGCTGAAGGCACTGGGCATCGACCCGCTGGTGCACGACCTGCGCTTCGTCGAGGACAACTGGGAATCGCCGACGCTGGGCGCCTGGGGCCTGGGCTGGGAAGTCTGGCTCAACGGCATGGAGGTGACCCAGTTCACCTACTTCCAGCAGGCCGGTGGCCTGGAGTGCCGCCCGGTGCTGGGCGAGATCACCTATGGTCTCGAGCGCCTGTGCATGTACCTGCAGAACTGCGACAACGTCTACGACCTGGTCTGGACCTACGGCCCGGACGGCCAGCCGGTGACCTACGGCGACGTCTACCACCAGAACGAGGTGGAGCAGAGCACCTACAACTTCGAATACGCCGACGTGGAAGAGATGTTCCACCGCTTCGATGCCTGCGAGCGTGAAGCGCAGAAGCTGGTGGAAGTGAACCTGCCGCTGCCGGCCTACGAGCAGGTGATGAAGGCCAGCCACACCTTCAACCTGCTGGACGCGCGCCGCGCGATCAGCGTGACCGAGCGCCAGCGCTACATCCTGCGCGTGCGCGCGCTGGCCCAGGCGGTGGCCAAGGCGTACTACGAGCAGCGCGAGAAGCTGGGCTTCCCGGGTGCGAAGAAGGCCTGACCGCCTTCCTGCACCGACCCGCTTTTCACCCACTACCCGGGGCGCCGGACGCGTTGCGCGCTGCGCCCCCACCACAGGATTGAAACGATGAGCCAACTGTCCCCCCTGCTGATCGAACTGGGCACCGAGGAGCTGCCGGTCAAGGCGCTGCCGGGCCTGGCCCAGGCGTTCTTCGACGGTGTCGTCGAAGGCCTGCGCAAGCGCGGCGTCGCACTGGAACTGGGCGATGCGCGCCCGCTGTCGACCCCGCGCCGCCTGGCCGTGCTGCTGCCGGGCGTCGGCCTGGAACAGCCGGAACAGCACAGCGAAGTGCTGGGCCCGTACCTGAACATCGCGCTGGATGCCGAAGGCCAGCCGACCAAGGCCCTGCAGGGCTTCGCCGCCAAGGCCGGGATCGACTGGACCGCGCTGGAGAAGACCACCGACAACAAGGGTGAGCGCTTCGTGCACCGCGCGGTGACCCCGGGCGCGAGCACTGCCAGCCTGCTGCCGGAGATCCTGCGCGAGGCGATTGCGGCGATGCCGATTCCCAAGCCGATGCGCTGGGGTGACCACGCCTGGGGCTTCGCGCGCCCGGCCCACTGGCTGGTGCTGCTGCACGGTGCCAACGTGGTCGAGGCCGAGCTGTTCGGCCTGCAGGCCGGTCGCGTCAGCCGTGGCCATCGTTTCCACCACGACCAGGCGGTGTCGCTGGCCCAGCCGCAGGATTATGTTGAAGCCCTGCGTGCCGCGTTCGTGCTGGTCGACCCGAGCGAACGCCGTGCGCGCATCGTTGCCGAGGTCGAGGCCGCTGCGGCCAAGGCCGGTGGCAGCGCCCGCATTACCGACGACAATCTGGAGCAGGTGGTGAACCTGGTCGAATGGCCGTCGGCAGTGCTGTGCAGCTTCGAACGCGCGTTCCTGGCGGTGCCGCAGGAAGCGCTGATCGAGACGATGGAGATCAACCAGAAGTTCTTCCCGGTGCTGGATGCCGCTGGCACCCTGACCGAGAAGTTCATCGGCATCGCCAACATCGAATCGAAGGACGTGGCCGAAGTGGCCAAGGGCTACGAGCGCGTGATCCGCCCGCGCTTCGCTGATGCCAAGTTCTTCTTCGACGAGGACCTGAAGCAGGGCCTGGTGTCGATGGGCGACGGCCTGAAAACGGTGACCTACCAGGCCAAGCTGGGCAGCGTGGCCGACAAGGTGGCGCGCGTGGCCGCTCTGGCCGAAGTGATCGCCCCCCAGGTCGGCGCCGACGCCGCGCAGGCCAAGCGGGCCGCGCAGTTGGCCAAGAACGACCTGCAGTCGCGCATGGTCAACGAATTCCCGGAACTGCAGGGCATCGCCGGCCGCCACTACGCCGTGGCCGGTGGTGAATCGCAGGAGGTGGCGCTGGCCATCGACGAGGCCTACCAGCCGCGCTTCGGCGGTGACGACATCGCGCTGTCGCCGCTGGGCAAGGTGCTGGCGATTGCTGAACGTGTCGACACGCTGGCCGGTGGCTTCGCCGCTGGCCTGAAGCCGACCGGCAACAAGGACCCGTTCGCCCTGCGCCGCAACGCGCTGGGCCTGGCCCGCACGATCATCGAAAGCGGCTTCGAGCTGGACCTGCGCGCGCTGCTGGCCAGCGCCAACGCCGGCCTGGCCGCACGCAACGTGCAGGCCGATGTCGGCGAGCTGTACGACTTCATCCTCGACCGCCTGAAGGGCTACTACGCCGACAAGGGCGTGCCGGCCACGCACTTCAACGCCGTCGCCGAGCTGAAGCCGGCCTCGCTGTACGACTTCGACCGCCGCCTGGATGCGATCGGCACCTTCGCCGCGCTGCCGGAAGCCGAGGCGCTGGCTGCGGCCAACAAGCGCATCCGCAACATCCTCCGCAAGGCCGAAGGCGACATCCCGGCCCAGATCGACCCGGCGCTGCTGCAGGAAGACGCCGAGCGCGCGCTGGCTGAAGCGGTCACCGCGGCCATCGACGACACCGGCGCCAGCCTGCAGCACAAGGACTATGTGGCTGTGCTGGCGCGCCTGGCACGCCTGCGCCCGCAGGTCGACGCGTTCTTCGATGGCGTGATGGTCAATGCCGAGGATCCGGCGCTGCGTGGCAACCGCCTGGCGCTGCTGACGATGCTGGGCGAGCGCCTGGGCAAGGTGGCAGCGATCGAGCATCTGTCGAGCTGACGCCCGTATCGGTAGTGCCGGCCGCTGGCCGGCATTGCCACCGCGCATCGGATCGATCTGTGGGTTGCCGGCCAGTGGCCGGCACTACCGGATCACCGCTGGCGGATGTCCATCGGGGTCATTGCCGGCATCGCGCACGATGCCGGCATCCTCGGCTGCGATCACGACGATCGCCACAAAGGCGCGTATTTTGACCGCCACTTAACAACCGATCCCCAATGACGTGATGCATTTCGCATCGTCACCTTCGGTCGGTATGCTGTGCCGCATGCAGCCAAAGAAATACGCCCTGCCGCTGATGGTCCTGTCGCTGGCCGCCACCTCCGTGGCCCACGCGCGCGGCACCATCGACAAGGTGGACATCAAGGGATTGGACAAGGGCGACGACGCCGCAATCATCGAGAACATCCAGGAATCGCTGTCGCTGTACGACACGATCGGCAAGGAACAGGGCGAATCGCGCCTGGAGTACCTGCTGTCACAGGCCGAGCGGCAGACCCGCCAGGCACTGGAACCGTTCGGGTACTACAACCCGGTGATCAAGGTCGAGGCGCCGCGCGAGGACGAGCACGTGCGCGTGCTGATCCATGTCGACAAGGGCACCCCGGTGACCGTCCGCCGCGAGCACATCGACATCACCGGGCCGGCGATGTACGACCAGTACCTGCAGGACGATCTGGCCGCGTTCAAGCCGCGCAAGGGCCAGCGTTTCGAACACACGCAGTACGAAGCCAGCAAGATCACCGTCACCCGTCGCCTGGCCGAACGTGGCTATTTCGATGCCGACTACACCCAGCGTCAGGTGCAGATCACCCGTGCCGACAACGCCGCCGACATCGACCTGACCTGGGACAGCGGCCGCCGCTACAACATGGGACCGGTGCGTTTCGAGCAGGACTACTTCGTCGACAAGCTGTTCGATCCGCTGGTGTACTGGGAACAGGGCAGCTACTTCCACGAGGGCAAGCTGGACCGGCTGCGCGAGTCGCTGACCAAGCTGGACTACTTCAGCGTGATCGACATCCAGCCGCGGCCCGACCAGGCCGATGCGAACGGCGAAGTGCCGGTGGATGTGAAGCTGACCCGTGCCAAGCGCACCATCTACACCGCGGGTCTGAGCTACGGCAGCGAAAGTGGCCCGGGTGTGCGCGGTGGCATCGAACGGCGGTGGCTGAACAACCGCGGCCACAAGATGAACACGCAGCTGGACTATGCGCAGAAGCGCAAGAGCCTGGTCACCAGCTACCGCATTCCGGCCTTCAACTGGCTTGATGGCTGGTACACCTTCGCTGCCAGCGCCTACGACGAGCAGACCGACTACATCGACCTGCGCAACTTCAAGCTGATCGCCAGCCGCAGCGGTGAGATCAACGAACACTGGACCGCGATCGCCTCGATCAACGCGCTGCGCGAGCGCTGGCGCTATGCCTCCGGCACCGAATTCACCGACGCGGTCTACAACACGTCGACGCTGGTGTACCCGCAGATGGTCGCCGACTACGTCAACGTCGATGACGAACTGTTCCCGCGCAAGGGCATCAGCGGTACTGCGACGATGCGTGCCGGCGTTGAAGGTGCCGGTTCGGACACCAGCTTCGTGCAGGCCAATGCCGTGCTGCGCTGGTACATCCCGGTGGGCGAAAGCAACCGCCTGATCCTGCGCGGCGAGGGTGGCACCACCTGGACCAGTGATCTGGTGGCCATGCCGCCCAGCCTGCGCTACTTCGCCGGTGGTGACCGCAGCATCCGCGGCTATGCCTATCGCGAGGTGGGCCCGCGGACCCCGGCACCGGACAAGTACGCGCTGGGCGCCAAGAACCTGGTGATCGGCTCGGCCGAGTACGAGCACTACTTCAATGGTGGCCCGTGGGGTGCGGCGGTGTTCGTCGATACCGGCAGCGCCTTCGACAACACCATCGATCTGCATACCGGCGTCGGCTTCGGCGTGCGCTGGAAATCGCCGGTGGGCCCGGTGCGCGTGGATATCGCGCATGGCCTGAACAACCCGGATTCGCAGTTCCAGCTGTACCTCAACATCGGAGCGGACCTGTGAGTACGCCCGCACCGACTCCGAACCCGACCACGCCGCCGCGCGTGCGCTTCTACCGCCGCCGCCGCTTCTGGGCCTGGTCCGGTGTGGGCGTGCTGGGCCTGGTGCTGCTGGCCCTGCTGGCGGTGTACTGGCTGCTGCAGACCGTGGCCGGCCGTGACGTGCTGCTGGCGCAGGTGGTGGCACGGCTGCCGGTGGGCGCCAGCTTCACCTGGGACAAGGTGGACGGCCCGGTGGCCGGTCCGCTGACCCTGTACAACGTCGACTTCCGCTACGACGACATCCATTTCCACGCCGAGCGCGCCCATCTGGAGCCGGACCTGCGCCCGCTGCTGGGCCGCAAGCTGCTGCTGGACAAGCTGGAGCTGACCAACGCAACGTTGAACCTGGCCAAGAGTGACGAGCCGTTCAAGCTGCCGTCGTGGCCGGATTCGCTGCCGCAGATCGAAATGCCGTTGGCGATCCAGGCCGATGCCATCGCCATCGACGGCTTCCGCATCAGCCAGGCCAACGAGCCGGTGATCGACATCAGTCGCGTGCGCGGCGGCATCGAGATCGCCAATGGCGAGTTCCAGGCACACAAACTGGTGGTGGACAGCGACATGGGCAATTTCACCGCCCAGGGTCGTTACATCCCGGCCAAGGACTACGACACCGATGTGACCGTCACCGCGGTGCTGCCGGCGCCGCGTGGCCGCACGGCCGCCACCGTCGGCCTGGTCGCGCGCGGTGACCTGTCGCACATGGAAGTGGCCGTAGCCGGGCGCGCGCCGAAGCCGCTGCACGCGATGCTGGTGTTCGATGGCCGCACCGATCCGAGCTGGAGCGCCAGCATCCGCAGTGACGAGCTGGATCTGGCGCTGCTGTCGCCGGCACTGGCCAGCTCGGCGATCGCGCCGCTGGCACTGGACTTCACCGCCGCCGGCAAGGGCGGCAACGCCAACCTGCGTGGCAAGGTGAAACAGGGCGATCAGGAACTGGAACTGGCACCGTCGGTGGTGTCGCTGCAGGACCAGGTGCTGAAAGTCTCACCGCTGCTGGTGAAGGGTCTTGGCGGTGAGGCGCGGCTGGAAGGCACCGCCGATTTCAGCCAGGAAGGCCAGCAGAAGCTCAACTTCTCGGTGGTCGCACATGACCTGACCTACGTGCCAGCGGCGGACCCGAATACCGCCGGCAGCGCCCCGGTGCCGGTCACCTTGAAGGAAGCACGCTTCGGCCTGGCCGGTACCCTGAAGGCCTGGGCGGCGATCGGCCGCGCCGAGGTCGAGCGCGACGCGCAGAAGGCACAGCTGCACTTCGATGTGCGCGGCAACGATCAGGCCGCGTCGATCCATCAGCTGCAGGCGCAGACCCCGGGTGGCCAGCTGCAGGTGGAAGGCCAGGTGGCGTGGGCACCGCAGTTGGACTGGGATGCCAAGGCCACACTGAAGGACTTTGACCCCGGCTATTTCGTGCCGGGCTGGAATGGCCGCCTGTCCGGCAACCTGGCCTCCAAGGGCCGCCAGCTGCCGCCGCCGGCAAACGCACCGCCGGGTACCGCCGGCACGTTGGAAGCCACGGTCGATCTGCCGTCGCTGAAGGGCGTGCTGCGTCAGCGCAACCTGGACGCACAGGGCAAGTTCGCGCTGCAGGGCGCGCAGGGCCAGGGTGACCTGAAGCTGTCGCTGGGCAGCAGCCGGGTGACCGCTTCGGGCAAGGTCGGTGACCGCCTCGACATCGATGCGCGTTTCGAACCGCTGCAGCTGAGTGACCTGCTGCCGGGCGCCGATGGCGGCCTGCGTGGCCAGGTACAGGTGAAGGGCCCGCGCGATGCGCCGGACATCACCGCCGACCTGGTCGGCAACAACCTCAACTGGGACGGCTACGGCGCCGAGAGCGTGAGCATCAAGGGCCACCTGCCGTGGCGCGGCGACAGCGGCACGCTGGCGATCCAGGGCCAGCAGGTCAATGCCGGCATGCTGCTGGAACGCTTGAATGTGGATGCGCAGGGCAGTGTCTCCAACCTGCGCCTGGCCGCGCAGACCCGCAACGAGATGGGCGCGATCGAGCTGCAGGGCAGCGTGCGCCAGCAGGGCGCGCAGTGGCGCGGCGAGCTGGCCGCGCTGCGCATCGCACCGGTGAAGGGCGATGCCTGGTCGCTGCGTGCACCGGCGGCGTTCGCGATCAACGGCAGCAACTACACGCTGGGCGAAGCCTGCCTGGCCGCCGCCAGCAGCGGCACACTGTGCGCACAGGCCAACTGGCCGCGCGAGGGCCTGGTGGTGCGCAGTGATGCGCTGCCACTGGCGCTGGTGCAGCCGTGGTTGCCGCCGCAGTCCGGCCGTCGCATCTACCTGCGTGGCGATGTCAGCCTGGATGCGCAGATCCGCCCGCGCGGCAACGCCTGGGAAGGCCATGTGGAAGTGCGCTCGAAGGAAGGCGGCGTGCGCCTGGGTGAGAACCGCAATGCCGTGGGCGACACCACCCGTGGCGAGCTGGTGCGCTACGACCAGTTCTCGCTCAAGCTCGACATGACCCCGGCCAGCATCAAGGGCTACCTGGGCATGGGCTTCCAGGGCAACGGCTTCGTCGATGCCAGGATGCAGACCGGTTGGGAAGCCAGCGCGCCGTTGAACGGCGAGCTCTATCTCAACATGTCGCGGCTGTACTGGCTGGAGCTGTTCTCGCCGGACATCGTGCGACCGACCGGCCTGATCGAAGGCCACGTCAGCCTGCGCGGTACGCGTGGCCAGCCCTCGCTGGGCGGTGACGCGCAGCTGAGCAACTTCAAGGGTGAATTCCCGGCACTCGGCCTGACCTTCGACCAGGGCAAGGGCAGCTTCGTGGCCCAGCCCGATGGTTCGGCCAAGATCACCGCGCAGGCCAACTCCGGCCAGGGCACGCTGTACGTGGATGGTGGCCTGTCGTGGTTCGGCGATGCACAGCCGCTGCAGTTGAAGATCCACGGCGACAACGTTCTGCTGTCCAACACCAGCGAGCTGCGCATCGTCGCCAATCCCAACCTCGACTTCACCCTGGCCAAGGCCGCGATGGAGCTGCGTGGCACCGTGCACGTGCCCGAGGCCGACATCGATCTGGAGCGCCTGGACCGCGGCACCTCGGTGTCCGAAGACGTGGTGGTGCTCGACCCGGCCGATCCGGAAGAGTCGCGTACCTCGCCGCTGGACATGGAGCTGACGGTCAGCCTCGGTGACAAGGTGAAGATGACCGGCTTCGGCCTGAAGGGCGCGCTGACCGGCAAGATGCAGGTCTGGGCCAAGCCTGGCCGCGAAATGACCGCCAATGGTGGGCTGGAAGTGAGTGGCCGCTACAAGGCGTACGGGCAGGACCTGACCATCACCCGCGGCAACCTCACCTGGAACTACAACGCGGTGTCCGACCCGCGCATCAACATCCGTGCCGAGCGCCGGATCGGTGATGTCACTGCTGGTATCGACGTGACCGGGCGTGCGCAGCAGCCGCGTGCGGACGTGTGGTCCGATCCGGCGATGTCGCAGTCCGAAGCCCTGGCTTATCTGGTGCTGGGACGCAGCCTGACCGGCGCCAGCAGCGACCAGACGCAGCAGGTCAATGCGGCCTCGGCGGCATTGTCGGCCGGCAGCGGCCTGCTGGCCTCGCAGCTGGGTGCCAAGCTGGGCCTGGACGATGCCGGCGTGAGCCAGTCGCGCGCGCTGGGTGGCTCGGTGATCGGCGTCGGCAAGTACATCTCGCCCAAGCTGTACGTCGGTTACGGCGTGTCGCTGGTCGGTGCCGGTTCGGTGATCACGCTGAAGTACCTGCTGCGCCGCGGCTTCGACGTGGAAGTGGAATCGAGCACGGTGGAAAACCGTGGGTCGATCAACTGGCGGCGGGAGAAGTAACGATGCGGTAGTGCCGGCCGCTGGCCGGCAACTGCACCGTATCTCCCGAGTTGCGTGGGTTGCCGGCCAGCGGCCGGCACTACCGTGCACGACGCCCCCAACCATCGGCCGTTGCCCCTTCCGCCCCCAGCGGCTATGGTCCCGGGCTGTTCTGTCGTACCGGATTGCCCCATGTCACCACGCAAAGCCCTTCCCACCGCCCTGGCCCTGGGCCTGACCCTCGCCGCCGGCGCCCACGCCGATGAAGGCATGTGGATGCCGACCCAGCTGCCGGAGCTGGCCAAGCCGCTGCAGGCCGCAGGCTTCAAGGGCAATCCGGCCGACCTGGCCAATGTCACCGCACCGCCGCTGAGCGCGGTGGTGCGTGCCGGTGGCGGCACCGGCTCGTTCGTATCGTCGGACGGCCTGCTGCTGACCAACCACCACGTGGCGATGGGCGTGATCCAGTACAACAGCTCGCCCGAGCACGACCTGATCAATGGTGGCTTCATCGCCAGGGACCGCGCCGACGAGCGCCCGGCCAACCCGGACTTCCGCGTGCTGGTCACCGTCGGCTTCGACAAGGTGACCGACCAGGTGCTGGCGCAGGCGCGTGGCAAGACCGGCCGTGCCTACTTCGATGCGGTGGATGCGGCCAGCAAGCAGATCGTGGCCGAGTGCGAGAAGGACGGCAGCGTGCGCTGCTCGGTGGCCAACATGTACTACGGCACCGATTTCTACCGCATCGCGCAGCTGGAACTGAGCGACGTGCGATTGGTCTACGCGCCGCCGCGTGCGATCGGCAACTACGGCGATGAGATCGACAACTTCATGTGGCCGCGCCACACCGGCGATTTCACCCTGCTGCGCGCCTATGTCGGCAAGGACGGCAAGCCGGCCGCGTACAGCAAGGACAACGTGCCCTACCAGGCGCCGGCGCACCTGCAGATGTCGGTGGAAGGTCCGAAGGAAGGTGACTACGCGATGCTGGCCGGTTACCCGGGCATCACCTATCGCCACCGTACCGCGGCCGAATTCGCTGGCCAGATCGATTCCGTGCTGCCGCGCCGCGTATCGGTGTTCCAGCAGATGATCGACACCATCGAGGCCGCCAGCGCCAAGGACGCGCAGGCGCGCACCCGCTACGCCTCGCAGCTGCAGTCGCTGAAGAACAACCGCAAGCGCGCCGCCGGTGAGCTGGAAGGCCTGTTGCGCAGTGACGCCAAGGCCCAGCGTGCCGCCGACGAGACGGCGATGCTGGCTGCCACCGACCGCAAGTACCAGGGCGATATCAAGGCGCTGCTGACCAACCTGTCGCAGGGTGCGGCGGTGGGCGAGCGTGACCTGCTGCTGGACCAGATGGCCGCACAGAGCCAGCTGCTGCGCTCGGCGCTGCTGCTGGAACGCCTGCGCATCGAATCGGCCAAGCCGGACGCGCAGCGCGAGAGTGGTTTCCAGCAGCGCGACCAGGCGATGATCGAAGGCGTGCTCAAGCAGGTCCAGCGCCGTTACGCACCGGAAGTCGAGAAGGCGCTGCTGACCACCCTGCTGACCCGCTACCAGAAGCTGCCGGACGCGCAGCGCGTGGCCGAGTTCGATACGGCCTTCGGCCGTACCCCGGAGCAGCTGGCAGCGGCGCTGGATACCCTGTACGCCGGCACCCAACTGGGTGAGGAGGCACAGCGCCTGTCCCGTTTCGCTGCTGCGCGCGAAGGCAAGGCGCTGGCTGCCGATCCGCTGATCACCGTGGCTGGCCCGCTGGTGGCCGCGCAGCTGCGCATCGAGAACGAAAGCAAGACCCGCGAAGGCGAGCAGCTGCGCCTGCGCCCGGCCTACATGCAGGCGCTGTTCGCCTGGCGTGCCAAGCAGGGCCGCGCGGTGTATCCGGATGCCAACCGCACCCTGCGCATCAGCTACGGCAAGGTCGAGGCGCTGCATCCGCGCGACGGCGTGACCTACTCGCCGGTGACCACCGTGGCCGGCATCGTCGAGAAGAACACCAACGCCTATCCGTTCGATGCGCCGAAGCCGCTGCTGGCCGCGATCGCCAAGGGTGACTTCGGCAGCACCGCCGACCCGGCGCTGAAGACCCAGACGGTCAACTTCCTGACCAACCTGGATACCACCGGCGGCAACTCCGGCTCGCCGGTGCTCAACGCCAAGGGCGAACTGATCGGCCTGAACTTCGACAGCAACTGGGAATCGGTCAGCGCCAGCTGGTGGTTCGACCCGCGCTACAAGCGCGCCGTGCACGTGGACATGCGCTACCTGCGCTGGCTGCTGGCCAAGGTCTACCCGGCGCCGGAACTGCTGAAGGAAATGGGCGTGCCGGCGGAATAAGGCCGGTTCCTGGTGGGTGCGCACCTCCTTTGGTGGGTGCCCACCGTTGGTGGGCATGGATGCCTCCGTCACGACCAACGGTCGTGACCCACCGCCGTGACCTACCCTCACGACCAACGGTCGTGATCTACTGGCCCCTGTCCTGACGGAAACGCGCGCGTGGTCTCCAGCTGGATCCTGCTGCTGGTCTCGGTTGCCTATGCCGCGCTGCTGTTCGGCGTGGCGTGGTGGGGTGACCGTCGGCCGATGTACCCCGACCGGCCGTGGCTGCGGCCGGTGGTCTACAGCCTGGCCCTGGCCGTGTACTGCTCGTCGTGGACCTTCTACGGCGCGGTCGGCACCGCCGTGCGCAACGGCGTGGGCTACCTGCCCATCTACATCGGTCCGTTGCTGCTGCTGCTGTTCGGCTGGCGCATCATCGAGCGCCTGGCGCTGATCGCGCGTAGCCAGAACGTGGTGTCCATCGCCGACTTCATCTCCTCGCGCTTCGGCCGCTCGCGCCGGCTGGCGGCGCTGGTGGCGATCATCGCGCTGATCGGCATCATTCCGTACCTCGCCCTGCAGTACAAAGCGGTGGCGATGAGCCTGCAGGTGCTGACCGGCAACACCGGCCCGACCGGCTTCTTCACCGATCCCGCGCTGTACGTGGCGCTGCTGATGGCATTGTTCGCCACCCTGTTCGGTACCCGCCAGGTCGATGCCACCGAACACCATCACGGCATGATGCTGGCGATCGCCTTCGAATCGGTGATCAAGCTGTTGGCGATGCTGGCCGTGGGCGTGTTCGCCTACCTGTGGCTGAGCAACCGCACCGACGCGGTGGTCGAATCGGTGCATACACTGTTCACCGGCCTGCCGCCGGTGGGCTTCATCTCGCAGACCCTGCTCAGCTTCCTCGCCATCATCTGCCTGCCGCGCCAGTTCCACGTGGCCGTGGTCGAGTGCGGCGATGTGCGCGATGTGCGCCGCGCGCGCTGGATGTTCGGCGGCTACCTGGTGCTGATCTCGGGCATGGTGCTGCCGATCGCCACCGCCGGCGTGACCCTGTTCGGCACCGGTGGCAGCGTCGCCGACGACTCGATGGTGCTGGCCCTGCCGCTGGCCGAGGGCCGCAACGCGCTGGCGCTGATCGCCTATGTGGGCGGCTTCTCGGCGGCCACCGGCATGGTGATCGTGTCGTCCATCGCGCTGGCCACCATGGTCAGCAACGATCTGGTGATGCCGGTGCTGCTGCGCCGGAGTGGTGACCACCAGGAGGCCGCCGACGTCGCCTCGCGCGTGCTGTGGATCCGCCGCCTGGCGATCCTGCTGCTGGCGCTGATGGCCTACAGCTACTACCGCACCAGCAGCAACGACAGCACGCTGGCCTCGTACGGCCTGATGGCGTTCGCGGCGGTGGCGCAGTTCGCGCCCGGCCTGATCGGCGGCCTGTACTGGCGCGGTGCCAGCCGGCGCGGCGTCGAGGTGGGCATGCTGCTCGGCTTCGCCACCTGGCTGTACACCCTGCTGCTGCCGGCGATGACCATGGCCGGCTGGGTCGACGCCGCATGGGTGCAGCACGGCCCGTTCGGCATCGAGTGGCTGCGCCCGCAGCAGCTGTTCGGCATGACCGGCTGGGATCCGCTGACCCACGGCACCTTCTGGTCACTGCTGGTCAACGCGGCGACGATGATGCTGGTGTCCGCGCGCTGGCGGCCCGGTGTCGACGAGCGGCTTCGAGCCGCGCCGTTCCTCGATCCGTATGCCGAGCGTCCGTCGGTGGCCGGTGGCTGGCCCGGTCACGTGCACGTGGGTGACCTGCTGGCACTGGCCTCGCGCGTGGTTGGCGAGCGCCATGCGCGGCGTTCGTTCTTCGAGCAGGCGCAGTCGCTGGGCCGCGAGCTGCAATCCTCGGCGCCCGCGGACCGGCCGTGGGTGCAGTTCACCGAGCGCCTGCTGGCCGCCTCGATCGGTGCGGCGTCGGCACGCCTGCTGCTGACCAGCCTGCTGCGTGGCTCGGGCATGGACCTGGGCGAAGTGGTGGCGGTGCTGGACGAAGCGGGGCAGGAGCTGCGCTTCAACCGCGAGATCCTGTCGACCACGCTGGAGAACATCAGCGCCGGGGTCAGCGTGGTTGATCCGGACATGCGGCTGACCGCATGGAATCGCCGCTACCAGGACATGTTCGGCTACCCCGACGGCATGCTCTACGTGGGCCGCCCGGTGGCCGACCTGATCCGCTACAACGCCGAGCGCGGCGAGCTGGGCGAGGGTGATATCGAAGTGCAGATCAACCGCCGCATCGGCTACATGCGTGCCGGTTCACCGCATGTGTTCGAGCGCACCCGCAGCGATGGCAAGGTGATCGAGATGCGTGGGCAGGCGCTGCCCGGCGGCGGTTACGTGACCAGCTACAACGACATCACCGACTACAAGCACGCGGAAAAAGCACTGCTGGAAGCCAACGAGACGCTGGAACAGCGCGTGGCCGAGCGCTCGCATGAGGCCGAGGTCGCGCAGCAGTCGAAGACCCGTTTCCTGGCGGCGATCAGCCACGACGTGCTGCAGCCGTTGAACGCTGCGCGCCTGTTCGCCTCGGCACTGCGCGACAGTGATCACGTGAGTGACGAGCAGAAGCACCTGGCCGAGCGTGTGGACGCTTCGTTGCGTGCGGCCGAAGAGCTGCTCGATGGCCTGCTGGATGTGTCGCGGCTGGATGCCGGCGGCCTGCATCCGGTGATCGGCGAGTTCGACGTGAGCGCGTTGATGCGTGAGCTGGCCGCGCAGTACACCCCGGTCGCGGCTGGCCGCGGCCTGCGCCTGGACCTGTTCGCACGCCCTGCGTGGGTGCGCAGTGACCGCCGCCTGCTGCGCCGCGTGCTGCAGAACTTCCTGGCCAATGCGCTGCGCTACACCCGCCAGGGTCGCATCGTGCTGGCCGTGCGCCAGCGCGGCGATGAAGTGGAACTGCAGGTGTGGGATACCGGCCCCGGCATTCCCGAGCACCATATGCGGCAGATCTTCGACGAGTTCCACCGCTACCAGCAACCATTCGACTGGGGCGAACAGGGCCTAGGCCTGGGCCTGTCGATCTGCCAGCGCATCTCGCGTCTGCTCGACCATCGGTTGAACGCACGCAGCCGGGTCGGCAAGGGCTCGATGTTCTCGATCATCCTGCCGCGGGTGGCGCCGCTGCCGGGTTACACCGAGCTGGCCACGCCCGCACAGACCGTCGCCGCGCCAGTACGCAGCGATTCGCTGGCGGGCCTGCGCGTGCTGTGCGTGGATAACGACGAGGAGATCCTTGACGGCATGCGCGCGCTGCTGGGCCGTTGGCAGGTGCAGGTGATCACTGCGGCCACCGTCGACCAGGCGCTGGAGAAGATCGCCGAGCGCCCGCAGGTGATGCTGGTGGATTACCACCTGCACGACCGCATGGACGGCCTGGATGCGCTGGTAGCGCTGCGCGAGGCGGCCGGTTACCCGCTGCCGGGCGCACTGCTGACCGCCGATGGCCGCGACGAGCTGAAGCGGATGGCACGCGAACGCGGCTACCGCGTGCTGACCAAGCCGATCAAGCCGGCCTCGCTGCGCGCCTTCCTGGGCGCGCTGCGCGATGCGCAGTAGATCCACGCCATGCGTGGATGTGACGTCAGGTAGTACCGGCCGCTGGCCGGCAACCACGTAATCGCGGAAGCGTTAACCCAGGCCGTGCAGGTGTTCGTACAGGATCGTCGCGCCGATGATCACCAGGATCACGCCGCCGATGATCTCGGCACGCTTGCCGACCATGCTGCCCAGCACGCGGCCGAGCATGATGCCGACGGTGACCATGGTCAGCGTGCACAGGCCGATGACCGCTGCCATCACGCCGATATGCACGTCCATGAAAGCCAGGCCGATGCCCACCGCCATCGCGTCGATGCTGGTGGCGAAACCGGTCAGCGCCAGCTTCCAGAAGCCGTGGTGCTGCGAGGGGTCTTCGTCTTCGTCGGCACTGTCCGGGCGCAGGCCGTTGTAGATCATGTGGATGCCCAGCGCGCCGAGCAGGCCGAACGCGATCCAGTGGTCGAAGGCTTCGACATACTGCAGGGCGGCGCGGCCGAGCAGCCAGCCGATGATGGGCGTGATCGCCTCGATGACGCCGAAGATGATGCCGGCACGCAGTGCGTCGCGGAACACCGGCTTGCGCATGGCCGCACCCTTGCCGATTGCAGCGGCGAAGGCATCGGTGGACATGGCAAAGCCGATCAGGAGGATCGAAATGGGGGACATGGGCGGCGGCTGAGGTCGGGCTAGGACGGACGCACGGCCTGCGCTCGCGCCCAACCTGACGTTGCGCGCGCGGGCCGCTGGTCTCGCCAACCATCATGGTTGTCCACGCCACGGCGCACTGGCCGAGTATGTTGACGTGGACGATTCCTGCGTAGGAATCCGGCTACTCCCCAAGGGGACGCGCAGCTTAGCATCGCGATTCACGCACGGCGCATTTCCAGCGAAACGCGCAGGCAGGGCTGGTTTGTATAGCGATGGCTATATCGAGAGCGCAGCGGTGCCTGGTAGTGCCGGCCGCTGGCCGGCATGTGCAACGTCAAAAGCGTGCCAAGCAAGCTTGGCACCTACCAATGCGGGTTCAGATGGTGTCGCGCGTTTTAAGGGATTGCCGGCCAGCGGCCGGCACTACCTTCAGTCTTCTTCCGGCGGCAGCACGATGGCGTCGTCGTCGATCGCCAGCTTGCCGGCCATCAGCACGGCCTGAGTGCGGTTGGTGACGCCCAGCTTGCGCAGGATGGCGGTGACGTGGGCCTTGATCGTCGCTTCGGAGACGTTGAGGTCGTAGGCGATCTGCTTGTTCAAGCGGCCGGCGCCGAGCATCTGCAAAACGCGGAACTGCTGCGGGGTCAGCTCGCGCAGGCGCTGGCCGACTTCGCGTTCCTCGCTGCCGGTGGGCGGCACGTTGTGCGCTTCCGGCGGTGCCCAGGTCTCGCCATCGAGGATGGTGCCCAGTGCATGCCCGATCGTGTCCGAGTCGGCCGACTTGGGTATGAAGCCGAGCGCGCCGTGGTCGAGCGCGCGGCGCATCACCGTGGCTTCTTCGCGCGCGGACACCACGACCACCGGCAGCTGTGGATGCAGCGAGCGCATGTGCACCAGTGCGTTGAAACCCTGCGCACCGGGCATGTTGAGGTCCATCAGGACCAGGTCGGCGTCGTTGTGCTGGTCGGCCAGCGCGTACAGCGCTTCCACGCTGTCGGCTTCGAACAGCTGCACGCCGGGGATGACCCGCTGTACCGCCCCACGCAGGGCTTCGCGGAACAGCGGGTGGTCATCGGCAATCAGGAGGGTGGTCATGGGTCGAGCTTATCGATCAGGAAAAAGAGCGACGTGATGGCAGGTGCAGGACGGGTCGGACACGGCCGGGTCCCTCCTCCCGGCCACGTCCCTGGCGCGTCCTGCGCCTGCGGTCACGCCATCAGCGCACCTTGCGCTCGTCCACCAGCGACGCCACCACCGACGGATCGGCCAGGGTCGAGGTGTCGCCAAGCTGGTCCGGTGCGTTCTCGGCGATCTTGCGCAGGATGCGGCGCATGATCTTGCCCGAGCGGGTCTTCGGCAGGCCCGGCGCCCACTGCAGGTGGTCCGGCGTGGCGATCGGGCCGATCTCCTTGCGTACCCAGGCGACCAGTTCCTTCTGCAGCTCGTCGCTCGGAGCCTCTTCGGCCACCAGGGTGACGTAGGCGTAGATGCCCTGGCCCTTCACGTCGTGCGGGAAGCCGACCACGGCCGCTTCCGCCACCTTCGGGTGCGAGACCAGAGCGCTTTCCACTTCGGCGGTGCCGATGCGGTGGCCGGACACGTTGATCACATCGTCCACGCGGCCGGTGATCCAGTAGTAGCCGTCTTCGTCGCGGCGGCAACCGTCACCGGTGAAATAGCTGCCCGGGTAGGTGCGGAAATACGTATCGATGAAGCGCTGATGGTCGCCGTACACCGTGCGCATCTGGCCCGGCCAGGAATCGCGGATGATCAGGTTGCCCTCGGTCGGGCCGTCCTGGATCTCGCCATCGGCGTTGACCAGCGCCGGCTGCACGCCGAAGAAGGGCAGGGTGGCCGAGCCCGGCTTGAGGTCCATCGCGCCGGCCAGCGGCGAGATCAGGATGCCGCCGGTTTCGGTCTGCCACCAGGTATCGACGATCGGGCAGCGGCTGTCGCCGACCACCTCGTAGTACCAGCGCCAGGCTTCCGGATTGATCGGTTCGCCGACGCTGCCGAGCAGGCGCAGCGACGCGCGCGAGGTCTTCTTCACCGGCTCCTCGCCTTCGCGCATCAGTGCGCGGATTGCGGTCGGGGCGGTGTAGAAGATGCTCACCTTGTGCTTGTCGATGACGTTCCAGAAGCGCGAGGTGTCCGGGTAGTTCGGCACGCCTTCGAACATCAGCGAGGTCGCGCCGTTGGCCAGCGGGCCGTACACGATGTAGCTGTGGCCGGTGACCCAGCCGACGTCGGCGGTGCACCAGTAGATGTCGTCCTCGCGCAGGTCGAACACCGCTTCATGGGTGTACGCCGCGTACAGCAGGTAGCCGCCGGTGGTGTGCAGCACGCCCTTCGGCTTGCCGGTGGAACCGGAGGTGTAGAGGATGAACAGCGGGTCTTCCGCGTTCATGCGTTCCGGCTCGCAGGTGGCCGGCTGGCTGTCCACCACATCGTGGAACCAGCGGTCGCGCGGCGCCTGCATGTCGACCGCGCCGCCGGTGTGACGCACCACCAGCACGGTTTCCACGGTATTGGTGCCGGGCAGCTTCAGCGCAGCATCGACGTTGGCCTTCAGCGGAATCCTGCGGCCACCGCGCAGGCCCTCGTCGGCGGTGATGATCAGCTTGCTCTGGCAGTCGCTGACGCGGTCGGCGATCGAGTTCGGTGCGAAGCCACCGAACACCACCGAGTGGATCGCACCGATGCGCGCACAGGCCAGCATGGCCACGGCGGCGTCGACGATCATCGGCAGGTAGATGGTGACCCGGTCGCCCTTCTTGACCCCGAGGTTGCGCAGCGCATTGCCGAGGCGGCAGGTGCGCTCGTACAGCTCGCGATAGGTCACGTGCTGCGCCGGTGCATCCGGGCCATCCGGCTCGAACAGCAGGGCGGTCTTGTCGCCACGCTTCTCCAGCTGGCGGTCCAGGCAGTTCACACTGGCATTGAGCTCGCCATCTTCGAACCACTTGATGTGGAAATCGGACAGGTCGTAGCTGACGTTCTTGATCTTCGTCGGCTTGCGCATCCACTCCAGGCGCTCGGCGGCCTTGGCCCAGAAACCATCCGGGTCGGTCACCGAAGCCTGGTACTGCTGTTCGTACGACGTCTTGTCGATGCGTGCCTTGGCGGCGAACTGCGGATCGACGGGGTAGATATCAGCCATGGCACCCTCACTTGCACGTTGACTTTGTATGTGCGGTCGCAGCATCGCAGCGACCGATCCCCTTCAGTTTGCCCCATCCACCCCCGGCCGCGTCACCACTCTGGTTAGACCATGGTCGAAAGTGAGCGCCCAGCAGGGCCGGGTTCGACCAATGGCGAATAGCCGCTATACATAATCGCCCCGCAGTCTCGGCTCGACCGTGCCCCACGCGCGGCATCACCTTGCCACTTGGGAGAGAGGGCAACATGAGCCACCGTACGTTGAAAGCCGTGCGCAAACCTTTGGCGGCCTGCCTGTTGGTCGCCCTGGTCGCACCGGGCATGGCGTTCGCTGAGACCGCCAAAGAGAAAGCGCTGGAAGCACGCGTTGCCGAACTGGAACGCCAGGTCCAGCTGCTGCTGTCTTCGCAGCAACAACAACAGACCCAGATCAGCCAGACCCAGCAGGCGGTGACCGAAGTCCGCACGGTGCAGGCCGAGCAGAAGCCGGTCGCCTCGGTGCCGGCGGGCAAGCAGCCGATCCAGGTCACCACCATCACCCCGGGCGCCGCACCGGGTACCACGGTCAAGATCGGCGGCTTCATCAAGGCCGACTTCCTGGCCACCCAGACCAGCGATGGCCAGCTGGCCGACGACGCCACCGGCCGCTCGCTGTACCTGCCGGGCCAGACCCCGGTAGAAGGCGCCGGCGGCAGCGGCAAGCGTTCGGGCACCGACTTCAACGCCCATGCCAAGTTCTCGCGCTTCAACCTGGGCATCGACAACGTGAGCGAATCGGGCAACAAGGCCGGTGCGTTCTTCGAGATGGACTTCTTCGGCAATTCGCTGGGCAACCAGACCGCGACCAATACCTACGGTGTGACCCTGCGCCACGCCTACATGTACTGGAACAACTGGATGGCCGGCCAGACCTGGTCCAACTTCATGGATGCGGCCGCACTGCCGGAAGCGGTCGACTTCGTCGGCCCCACCGACGGCGTGATCTTCGTGCGCCAGGCCCAGGTGCGCTACACCCAGGGTGGCTTCAGCGTCGCGCTGGAAAACCCGGAAACCACCACGCTCACCGGTACCCGCAACCCGGTTACCGGCGCCTGGACCAACGCCAGCGCCAACTCCGATCGTGGCAGCCTGCCTGATCTGACCATGCGCTATGGCTGGAAGGGGAACTGGGGCACCTTCGGCGTCGGCGGCATCGTCCGTCAGCTGAAGGTCGACAACCAGGCCACCGGCGCCAAGGCCGACAAGGTGGCTGGTGGCCTGACCCTGGGCGGCAAGTGGGTGATGGGTGACAGCGATTCGCTGCATTACCAGCTGACCGGCGGCGAAGGCATCGCCCGCTACATCGGCCTGGGCATCACCGCCGATAGTGCCTACGACGTGGCCCGCGACGAGCTCAACCCGACCGGCGTGCTTGCCGGCTACGTGGGCTGGCGGCATGCGTTCTCGCCGAAGCTGCGGACCAACCTGATCTACGCGCGCAGCGACTACGACAACGACAGCATCCTCGGCCCGCTGGTGACCAAGAGCGTGCAGAGCATCCGCGGCAACATCTTCTATTCGCCGCTGCCCAAGGTCGATATCGGTGCAGAGCTGATGTATGGCCGTCGCGAAGTGGAGAACGGCAACAAGGGTGACATCACCCGATTGCAGTTCACCACGAAGTACAGCTTCTGATCGAGTGCCGACCAACGGTCGGCACCTACTGAATTGAGTGCCGACCAAGGTCGGCACCCACCTAGATTGAATGCCGGCCAAGGCCGGCATCTACAGAGGGAAAACGTCCCATGTCCAGCACTGCATCAAGCCCGCACAATCCAGCGGGCACCCTGACCAAGGGCCACAAGAAGGTCATCTTCGCCTCGAGCCTCGGTACGGTCTTCGAGTGGTATGACTTCTTCCTGTACGGCTCGCTCGCCGCCATCATCGCCAAGCAGTTCTTCAGTGGCGTCAATGAAACCACGGGCATGATCTTCGCCCTGCTGGCCTTCGCCGCCGGCTTCTTCGTGCGTCCGTTCGGCGCGGCCTTCTTCGGCAGCCTCGGCGACCGCATCGGCCGCAAGTACACCTTCCTGGTCACCATCCTGATCATGGGCATCTCGACCTTCCTGGTCGGCGTGCTGCCCAACTACGCCTCGATCGGCTTCGCCGCACCGGTGATCCTGATCATCCTGCGCCTGGCCCAGGGCCTGGCGATGGGCGGCGAGTACGGCGGTGCCGCCACCTACGTGGCCGAGCATGCGCCGGACGACAAGCGCGGCCTGTACACCAGCTTCATCCAGTGCACCGCCACGCTCGGCCTGTTCATGTCGCTGCTGATCATCCTGGCCTGCCGCTACTTCCTCGGCAACGAAGCCTTCGAAGCCTGGGGCTGGCGCATTCCGTTCCTGGTCTCGATCCTGCTGCTGGGTGTATCCGTGTGGATCCGCCTGCAGCTGAGCGAGTCGCCGCTGTTCCAGCAGATGAAGTCCGAAGGCAAGGGTTCCAAGACCCCGTTCCGTGACAGCCTGAAGGGCGGCAACCTGAAGTTGATGCTGCTGGTCCTGCTCGGCGCTGCTGCCGGTCAGGCGGTGGTCTGGTACGGCGGCCAGTTCTACGCGCTGTTCTTCCTGAGCAGCATGCTGAAGGTCGATGCCACCACCTCCTACCTGCTGATCGCCGCCGCGCTGGCGCTGGGCGTGCCGTTCTTCATCTTCTTCGGCTGGCTGTCCGACCGTATCGGCCGCAAGAAGATCATCCTCGCCGGTTGCCTGCTGGCGGCCGTCACCTACATCCCGATCTTCAAGGGCCTGACCCACTTCGCCAACCCGGCCATCGAAGAAGCCCGCACCAACTCGCCGGCGCTGGTGGTTGCCGATCCGGCCACCTGCTCGTTCCAGTTCGATCCGGTCGGCCTGCGCAAGTTCACCAGCTCCTGCGACGTGGCTACCGCCGCGCTGACCAAGGCCGGTGTGCCGTACGACGTGCAGCCCGCCGCCGCTGGTTCGCTGGCGATGGTGAACGTGGGCAGTGCCAGCGTCACTTCGTATGAAGCCGCTGGCCTGACCAAGGAAGACGGCAAGGCCAAGGCTGATGCCTTCGGTGCGGAACTGAAGACCGCCCTGACCACCGCCGGCTACCCGGCCAAGGCCGATGGCGCACGCATCAACATCGCCGGCACCATCTTCATGCTGTGGCTGCTGGTGCTGTACGTGACCATGGTCTACGGCCCGATCGCCGCCTACCTGGTCGAACTGTTCCCGACCCGCATCCGCTACACCTCGATGTCGCTGCCGTACCACATCGGCAACGGCTGGTTCGGTGGCTTCCTGCCGGCGATCTCGTTCGCGCTGGTGGCCGGTACCGGCAACCTGTACTACGGCCTGTGGTACCCGATCATCATCGCGCTGATGTCGGTGGTGATCGGCGGCCTGTTCCTGCGCGAGACCAAGGACGTGGATATCACCAAATAACCGGCGTGGCGACCAACGGTCGGCAGCCCCATGGATCTCCGGCAGACATCGTGCATTTGCCGGCCAGCGGCCGGCACTACCATTGCGTTGCACAGCACGCCGTATAGTCGGGCCATGACCACCACCACGCCGACCGAGCTCCCCGCCATCCTGCACACCCTGCGCAGCGCCTGGCAGTCGCAGCGCCCGTCGCTGGACCAGCGCGAGCATGACCTGCGCCGCCTGCGCGAGGCATTGAAGCCGCGTCTGGACGAAATGGCCCAGGCCATCGCCGAGGACTTCGGCCACCGCGCTCACACCGAATCGAAGCTGGCCGATGGCATGAGCGTGCTGTCGGCCATCGACCACCTGCGCCGCCATCTGCGCCGCTGGTCGAAGCCGCAGCGGGTGGGCGCCGGTTGGCGACTATGGCCGGCGCGCGCGCAGCTGCGGCCGACGCCGCTGGGCGTGGTCGGGGTGATCTCGCCCTGGAACTACCCGGTTACGCTGGCACTGGTGCCGCTGGCCACCGCCATCGCCGCCGGCAACCACGTGTTGCTCAGGCCTTCGGAACACACGCCGCGCACCAGCGCGTTCCTGGCCGATCTGCTGGCCAGTGTGTTCCCGCCCGATCGGGTGGCGGTGGTGCAGGGTGGGGCGGATGTGGCGGCGGCGGTGTCATCGCTGCCGCTGGACCATCTGCTGTTCACCGGCTCGACGGCGGTTGGCCGCAAGGTGATGGCCGCCGCCGCCGAGCATCTGGTGCCGGTCACGCTGGAACTGGGCGGCAAGTCGCCGGCCATCGTCTGCCGCGATTTCCCGCTGGACAAAGCCGCTGCGCGGCTGGCTACCGGCAAGTGGTTCAACGCTGGGCAGACCTGCATCGCGCCGGATTACGTGCTGATCGACACCGCGCGCCAGCGCGAGTTCGTGCAGTCGCTGCAGCAGCAGGTACGCAAACGCTACGGCGACTTCAGCGATGCCGACGACTACACGCGCATCATCAACGAAGGCCAGTACCGGCGCCTGCAGGGTTATCTGGCGCAGGCGCGCGAACGCGGCGTGCCGGTAATTCCGCTGGCGCAGGTGGATGAGGCGCGCGCCGACCGCGAGCGCCTGCTGGTGCCGACCGTGGTGCTGGACCCGCCGGACGACTTGGACCTGATGTGCGAGGAGATCTTCGGGCCGATCCTGCCGGTGCGCGCCTACCCGGACCTGGACGGCGCGCTAGCCGATGTGCTGTCCCGTGATCGGCCGCTGGCGCTGTATCCCTTCAGCCATGACCGGGCCACGGTGGAGCGCATCCTCGGCCAGGTGGTGGCCGGCGGGGTGACGGTGAATGACACGCTGCTGCACTTCGCCGCCGATGGTTTACCGTTTGGCGGGGTGGGGGCCAGCGGCATGGGCGCGTACCACGGCCGGGCCGGGTTCGATGCGATGAGCAAGCGGCTGCCGGTACTGTGGCAGTCGCGCTGGGCGGCCAGCGACCGGCTGCGGCCGCCGTATTCGAAGATTGCGGGGTTGTTGAAGTTCCTCTTGCGGTGATCGGGTTCCGGTAGTTGCCAACCTTGGTTGGCACACGGTGATTGCTGGCGCCAACCAAGGTTGGCGTCTACGGGGGTATATGGGCGCCCATCAAAGCCC
The DNA here is from genome assembly GCF_032911605.1 of Stenotrophomonas mexicanensis. Classification (NCBI taxonomy): domain Bacteria; kingdom Pseudomonadati; phylum Pseudomonadota; class Gammaproteobacteria; order Lysobacterales; family Lysobacteraceae; genus Stenotrophomonas; species Stenotrophomonas mexicanensis. The sequence continues at coordinate 15,814 of NZ_JAWJTG010000034.1, read as the reverse complement.
ACCCGGTTAGAATGCCTCCATGAAGATCGCCTCGTGGAACGTCAATTCGCTCAATGTCCGCCTGCCGCACCTGGAGCAGTGGCTCAAGGACTTCGGCCCGGACATCGTCGGTATCCAGGAAACCAAGCTGGAGGACCACAAGTTCCCCGATTCGGCGCTGATCGCCGCGGGCTACCGCAGCGTGTTCGCCGGCCAGAAGACCTACAACGGCGTGGCGCTGCTGTCGCGTGAGCCGGCGCAGGATGTGCAGATCGGCATTCCCGGCTTCGAGGACGAGCAGAAGCGCGTCATCGCCGGTACCTTCGGCGACCTGCGGGTGATCAACCTGTACGTGGTCAACGGCCAGGACATCGGCACCGACAAGTACGATTACAAACTGCGCTGGCTGGAAGCGGTCCATGCCTGGATCGCCGAAGAACTGCAGCGGCACCCGAAGCTGATCGTGATGGGTGACTTCAACATCGCCCCGGACGCGCGCGATGTGCACGACCCGGAGGTGTGGAACGAAAACCACATCCTGACCTCCACCGCCGAGCGCGGCGCACTCAACAAGCTGCTGCAGCTGGGTCTGCACGATGGCTTCCGACTGCATAATGACGAGGCCGGTGTGTTCAGCTGGTGGGATTACCGTGCCGCCGGTTTCCGCCGGAACCTGGGCCTGCGCATCGACCTGACCCTGGTCTCCGACGCGCTGAAGGGCAGCGCGGTGGCCTCGGGCATTGATCGTGAGCCGCGCACCTGGGAACGCCCGAGTGACCACGCGCCGGCATGGGTGCAGTTGGGTTGAACGAACGGGGCCCGACGATTGCCGGGCCCGTTCTGAAACGTCTGCCGGCCAGCGGCCGGCACTACCCTCAGATCACCGTATGCTCTTGCGGGTGAACAGGTTGACGATCGCCAGCAGGATCACTGCACCGATCAGCGAGAACAGGAAGGTGCGGATGGTGATCGCTTCGTTGATGCCGCCGCCGAACAGCCAGCCGGAAATCAGCGCGCCGACGATGCCGACCACGATGTTGAGGATGATGCCCTGCTGGGCATCGCGCTTCATGATGATGCTGGCCAGCCAGCCTACGATGCCGCCGACGATCAGCCAGATGATGATGCCCATGATCGAACCTCCGGTGGGGAACTGTGACCAGTTGACGCGCACGGCCGTGAACCCGTCGTGGAATTGCGTGATGGGCGCGTGCGGATGAGCCTGCCAGCCACCCTCGACGGCCCGTGGCGCTTCGGTCCGGTGACGGTCTGGCGGCGCCCGCACGTGCCGGGCCACCGCGGCGAACCGCAGGCGCGGCAGGTGCTGGCGCAGGCGCTGGGCGCCGACCCGGACACGCTGCCGCTGGTCCGCGATGACAAGGGCCGGCCGGAGCTGAGCGGCGCGTTGGCCCACTACGGCACCGGCTGGAGCCACAGTGGCGAGGTGCTGCTGGTAGCGCTGGGCGAAGGCGTGCGGCTGGGCGTGGACCTGGAACTGCTGCGCCCGCGGCCGCGTCTTCTGGAAATCGTGCAGCGCTTCTTCCACCCCGAGGAAGTGGCCTGGCTGGAAAGCCTGGACGAGGCCGGGCGCGAGCACTGGTTCTTCCGCGTGTGGTGCGTCAAGGAGGCCATCCTGAAGGCGCACGGGCAGGGCATCTCGTTCGGCCTGCACCGCCTGCAGCTGGCGCCGGGGGCCGATGGCGCCCTGCACCTGCGCTGGTGCGACCCGGAACTGGGCGAGGCCGCGCGCTGGCACCTGCACGAATGGCAGGCCACCGGCCAGTTCCGCGCCGCATTGGCCTGGTATCCACACTGAAGCGGGGAATCAGCGCGCAAAACCGGCGATAATGGCGGCATGAGCGAACACCCACTTCCCGCCAGCGTGGCTGCCACGCTGGAACAGGGCCTGGCCAGCATGGGCCTGGACGCCGCGCTGGCGCCGCCGCTGCTGCGCTACCTGGTCCTACTGCACCGCTGGAACGGCACCTACAACCTCACCGCCATCCGCGACCCGCAGGAGATGGTCACCCGTCACCTGCTCGACTCGCTGGCGATGCAGCCGTTCGTGGCTGACGGCAGCCTGGCCGACCTCGGCACCGGCCCCGGCTTGCCTGGCATCCCGCTGGCGATCGCCTGCCCGGGCCTGCAGGTCACCCTGGTGGAGAGCAACGGCAAGAAGGCGCGCTTCATGCGCGAGGCCGTGCGCCAGCTCGGTCTGGGCAATGCCCGCGTGGCCGAATCGCGCGCCGAGGCGCTGGACGAAGCTGGCCACTACGACCAGCTGACCGCGCGTGCGATGGACACCCTGGCCGGCATCGTCCGGGTTGGTGGCCACCTGCTGCGCCCCGGTGGCGTGCTGCTGGCCATGAAGGGTGTCTACCCGCATGAAGAGATCGCGGAGCTGCCGGCTGGCTGGCAGGTGCGCGAGGTGACCCCGTTGAGCGTGCCCGGCCTGGCCGGCGAACGCCACCTGGTCACTGTTACAGGTCCCTGATTCCCGTCGCCAGCCCCTTGTGGAACAAGAGGTTGGCGATCCACGATTTCCGCAAGGGCCCGGTTGTACGCATAATGACCGGTCCCAGCACACGTCGACGAGGCACACCCGCATGGCCCGCATCATCGCCATCGCCAACCAGAAGGGTGGCGTCGGCAAGACCACGACCGCCGTCAACCTGGCCGCTTCCCTGGCCAACGCACCCAAGCGCGTGCTGTTGGTCGACCTGGATTCGCAGGGCAACGCGACCATGGGCAGTGGCGTGGACAAGCGCGAGCTGGTCTCCTCCACCTACGATCTGCTGCTGGGCGAGTCCAGCGCCGCCGATGTGCGCGTGCAGACGGCCGAAGGCTACGACCTGCTGCCGGGCAACATCGACCTGACCGCGGCCGAGATCCAGCTGATGGCGCAGAGCGAGCGCGAGCAGCGCCTGAAGCGCGCGCTGGCACCGATCCGCGACGAGTACGACTACATCCTGATCGACTGCCCGCCAGCGCTGTCGCTGCTGACGCTCAACGCGCTGGCCGCCGCCGATTCGGTGATCGTACCGATGCAGTGCGAGTACTACGCACTGGAAGGCCTGAGCGCGCTGGTGGAAACCATCGAAGCGCTGCGTGCCAACCTCAACCCGGCGCTGGAGATCGAAGGCGTGCTGCGCACCATGTTCGATGTGCGCAACAACCTGGCCAACGCGGTCTCGGCCGAGCTCACCGAGCACTTCGGCGACCGCGTGTTCCGCACCATCGTGCCGCGCAACGTGCGCCTGGCCGAGGCGCCCAGCCATGGCCAGAGCATCGTCGGCTACGACCGTGCCTCGCGCGGTGGCGTGGCCTACCTGGGCCTGGCCGGCGAGATCATCCGCCGCAACAACGAACGCAACAAGGCCGCCAAGGCCGTGGAGACCGTCTGATGACCAGCAGCAAGCCGGCAGCCAAGAAGCGAGGCCTCGGCCGTGGCCTGGATGCCCTGCTCGGTCCCAAGGGGGCGGTCAGCCAGGTGCAGGCCACCACTGCGGTGATCGAGCCGCTGCCGGGTGAGGTGCTGCGCAAGCTGGCCGTCGGCCAGCTGCAGCCGGGCAAGTACCAGCCGCGCCGCGAGATGGACGAGGGCAAGCTCTCCGAGCTGGCTGATTCGATCAAGTCGCAGGGCGTGATCCAGCCGATCCTGGTGCGCCAGCTGCCGGCGGGCAACTACGAGATCGTCGCCGGTGAACGCCGCTGGCGCGCCTCGCAGCTGGCCGGCCTGGACGAAGTGCCGGTGGTGGTGCGCGAGCTGGAAGACCGCACCGTCATCGCGATGGCGCTGATCGAGAACATCCAGCGCGAAGACCTCAACCCGCTGGAAGAAGCCGAAGCGCTGCAGCGCCTGATCAGCGAATTCACCCTGACCCATGCCGAGGCTGCCGAGGCCGTCGGCCGCTCGCGTGCGGCGGTGTCCAACCTGCTGCGCCTGCTGGAGCTGCCGGTGGCAATCCGCCTGCTGCTGGAAACCCGCCGCCTGGAAATGGGCCATGCCCGCGCGCTGCTGACCCTGGCCCCCGAGCTGGCCGGCAAGCTGGCGCAGGAAGCGGCCGATGAAGGCTGGTCGGTGCGCGAGGTCGAGCGCCGTGCGCAGGCCTTCGCCGCCGGCAAGGTGCCGAGCAACCGCCCGGTCGCCACACCGAAAGTGCAGCAGGCCGACATCGCCTCGCTGGAAACCGAACTGTCCGAAGCGCTGGGTGCCAAGGTGGCGATCAGCCACGGCCGCGGCGGCAAGGGCAAGCTGATCATCCATTACACCGACCTGGATACCCTGGACGGCGTGCTGGAAAAACTGCGTACGCGCCAGGGCTGAGCCCGGCGCAGCGCCAGGGGATGCGGCCTGTTCCTGCCGCGTCCTGCAGATGACAGGGAACGCACCGCCGCGCGCGCCGGGGGATGCACTGCTCTCCGGTCCGTGGCCTCATCCAGGGAGCAGGACATGAGCAACGAATACGAGTACGAGGACGTCAGCCCGGACGGTACCCAGATACTGAGGCACCGGCGCGAAAAGGACTTCGTGCTCGCCATCGGCGAAGAGCAGCACATCGAAGCGATCAGCGGCCATATCGAGCGCCATCTCGGACCGATCGCCACGGTCCTGCACGAACTCATTTCCGACCTGGTGCACATCGACGTGCACGTGGTGCCGGCCAATGACCACTGCCCGCACCTGCGCCTGGTCACCTCCGGCATGAGCGACCTGCCGATGACCGTGCCCGCCGACGTGGACGCGGATGTGCCGCGCTACATGGAGCTGATGGTGACCCTGCCGGCCGACTGGCCGATGTCCCAGGACGCCTTCGAGGACGAACGCAATTACTGGCCGGTGCGCCTGCTGAAGGGCATGGCGCGGCTGCCGCACGAGTACGACACGTGGCTGGGCTTCGGCCACACCATTCCCAACGGCCATCCCAGCGAGCCTTATGCGCCCGGAGCAGGCTTCGACGGTGCCATCGTGCTGATGCCGGTGACTGCTCCGGAGGACTTCGCCACGCTGGAGCTGGAGGATGGCAGGACCATCAGCTTCATGAGCTTGGTGCCGCTGTATCCGGAAGAGATGGACCTGAAGCTGAAGAAGGGCGCCGACGCCCTGCTCGACCGCTTCGATGCGAAGCAGATCAACGATGTGATCGAGCCGGGCCGGGTCAACGTCGCCAGGAAGCGTTTCGGTTTGTTCTGAGACCGGTAACATCAGGGGCCTGAATTTCTGCTTCCGGGCCCCTGCCATGACCATCCTGCTTACCGGCGCTGCCGGCTTCATCGGTGCCTACACCGCCCGCGCGCTGCTGGAGGCGGGCCAGCCGGTGGTCGGCCTGGACAACTTCAACGACTACTACGACCCGCAGATCAAGCGCGACCGCGTGGCCGCGCTGTGCCCGACGCTGGACCTGCGCACCCTGGACCTGACCGACCAGCAGGGCCTGGCTGCGCTGTTCGACGAGGTGAAGCCGACCGCGGTGATCCATCTGGCTGCACAGGCGGGCGTGCGCTATTCGCTGGAAAACCCGCAGGCCTACGTCGACAGCAATCTGGTCGGCTTCGTCAACATGCTCGAGCTGTGCCGCCACCGTGGCGTGCAGCATCTGGTGTATGCGTCGAGCAGCTCGGTCTACGGTGATTCGGCCACGCCGCCGTTCTCCGAGGACCAGCGCGTGGACCAGCCGCGCTCGCTGTATGCGGCCACCAAGGCGGCCAACGAGCTGATGGCCTACACCTACGCGCAGCTGTACGGCCTGCATGCCACCGGCCTGCGCTTCTTCACGGTGTATGGCCCGTGGGGCCGGCCGGACATGGCACCGTTGCTGTTCTCGCGCGCGGTGCTGGCCGGGCGGCCGATCGACGTGTTCAACGAAGGCCGCATGCAGCGCGACTTCACACATGTCTCCGACATCGTGTCCGGTATTCTCGGCGCGCTCGCGCATCCGGCCGATGGTCCGGTACCGCACCGGGTGTTCAACCTCGGCAACCATACGCCGGTCGAGCTGGAGCGCTTCATCAGCGTGATCGAGCAGGCCGCCGGTCGCCCCGCGCAGAAGGTCTACAAGCCGATGCAGCCGGGTGACATGGTGCGCACGATGGCCGATACCCGGCGCGCCCATGACGCATTCGGCTTCGACGCGGTGACCCCGATCGAAGCAGGGTTGCCCCCCGTCGTGCAGTGGTGCCGCGAGTATTTTGGCGACCGCGCCTGAGGAGGGATCCTCACACAGCCGGATTCATCTTCGGATAACCTTGGCTTCGGAGAATGCGCGGTCTTTGTTCCCTCTTGGCCGAGTCCCCCCATGAGCCAACCCGAGCTTTCCGTCGTCGTCCCCGTGTTCAACGAGCGCGACAACGTCGCGCCACTGGTGGCCGAAATCACCGCTGCTCTGCGTGGCCGCTTGCCGTTCGAGATCGTCTACATCGATGACCACTCGCGCGATGACACCCTGGCAGTGCTGCAGGGCCTGAAGGCCACCACCCCGGAACTGCGGGTGCTGCACCACGTGAACCAGAGTGGGCAGAGCACCGCCGTGCGCACCGGCGTCAAGCACGCACGTGCGCCGTGGATCGCGACCCTGGATGGTGACGGGCAGAATGATCCGGCCGACATTCCCAAGCTGCTGGCGGCGCGCGATGCGGCCGAGGCGCAGGTGAAGCTGTTCGCCGGCTGGCGGGTCAACCGCCAGGACAGCGGCAGCAAGCGCTGGGCCAGCAAGTGGGCCAACGCCATCCGTGCACGCATGCTGCGCGACGATACGCCCGATACCGGCTGCGGCATCAAGCTGTTCGAGCGCAGCGCGTTCCTCGACCTGCCGTATTTCGACCACATGCACCGCTACCTGCCGGCGCTGATGCAGCGCGCCGGCTGGAAGACCACCAGCGTGCCGGTCAACCACCGCCACCGTACCGCCGGTGTCTCCAAGTACAACAACCTCGGCCGCGCCCTGGTTGGCATCCGTGACCTGCGTGGCGTGGCCTGGCTGATCACCCGCAGCAAGCGCACCGCGGTGGAGGAGCGTTGATGGATCTGGAGCTGCACTGGCTCGACCAGCCGCTGACCTGGTTGTACTGGACCGGCCTGCATGTGACCGGCTGGAAGCTGATCGGCTATACCGGCGCGCTGATGTTCGGGGGCCGCTGGCTGGTCCAGTTCATCGCCTCCAAGCGTGCGGGCAAGCCGGTGATCCCACGCCTGTTCTGGTACATGAGCGTGGTCGGCAGCCTGATGACGCTGAGCTACTTCCTGTTCTCGGCCAAGCAGGACTCGGTGGGCGTGCTGCAGAACCTGTTCCCGGCGTTCACCGCGCTGTACAGCCTGCAGCTGGACATCAAGCACCGGGGCTGGAAGCGGGACAAGGCCAGCCACTAGGTCTTCGGGGCCTCATCCGGTAGCTGCCGACCTTGGTCGGCAGATCTGTATCCGGGCCCGGCCCATCCACGCATGGCGTGGATCTACTGCTTGCCTGGCTACCGTGCCTGGTAGCTGCCAACCTTGGTTGGCACACGGGGAAATCCAGCGCCAACCAAGGTTGGCCGCTACCGGGGCCCCGGTCTGCTGCGCAGGCAGGACCTTCGTCCCATGCCACGGGCCGTGGGCGGTGCCATCATCGGGGTCTGCCTTCCCGGGAACCTGTGCTCGTGAAAACCCGTCTTGCCGTTGCCCTGCTGATCGCCCTGTCCGCCCCTGCCGTAGCCCTGGCCGCACCACCTGCCGCCGCCGCACCGGCCAGCGTGGCCACCGAATCGCCCGCCGATGCCGCCTTCCGCGCGCTGTACGAGAAGGAATGGAAGTGGCGCCAGGAGGGCGGCGGCGAGGCCAGCGAGGACGAGGACGCGCCAGCCAACGCCACCCGCATGCCCGACGTCGGCCCGGCCGCGCAGCAGGCGCGCCTGAAGGTGTGGGACGAGACCCTGGCTGCACTGAAGAAGATCGACCCGAAGACGCTCTCGCCCGACAACCAGGTCAACTACGCGATCTACCGCGATCAGGTGTTCAACCTGGCCGAAGAAGTGCGCCTGCGTGGCTACGAGATGCCGTTCAACGCCGACTCCTCGTTCTGGTCCAACCTGTCCTTCATGGCCCGGCGCGAGATGAAGACCGTGCAGGACTACCAGAACTACATCGCACGCCTGAACGATGTACCGCGTTACTTCGGCCAGCAGACCGAAAACATGCGCGCCGGCCTGAAGCGAGGTTTCAGCGTGCCGCGCGCGGTGCTCGATGGCCGCGAGGTGTCCATCGCCACCGTCGCCGAGCTGATGGATCCCACCGAGTCGCCGCTGTACGCACCATTCAAGAAGCTGCCCAACAGCATTCCGGCCGCAGAGCAGGCCAGGCTGCAGGCGCAGGCGCGCGAAGCAATCAGTGGCAAGGTGGTGCCGGCGTTCCAGCAGCTGCGCACCTTCTTCGTCAACGAGTACGTGCCGCAGGCGCGCACCACCCTGGCCGCCGAAGCGATGCCGGGCGGCAAGGCGTACTACAAGCAGCAGATCCACGAATACACCACGCTGGACCTGTCGCCGGACGAGATCCACCGCATCGGTCTGGATGAAGTTGCACGCATCCAGAAGGAAATGAACGACATCATCAAGCAGGTGAAGTTCAAGGGCAGCTTCGCCGAGTTCCTGACCTTCCTGCGCACCGATCCGCAGTTCTATGCGAAGACGCCGGAAGAGCTGCTGTCGCGTGCCGCGTGGATTTCCAAGCGGGCCGATGGCCAGCTCGGCAAGTACATGACGCTGCCGCGCGCCCGCTTCACCATTGTGCCGGTGCCGCCGGATATCGCGCCGTTCTGGACCGCCGGCCGCGGTGGCATGGGCACCTACTGGCTCAACACCTACAACCTGCCGTCGCGCCCGCTGTACAACCTGCCGGCGCTGACCCTGCATGAGTCCGATCCGGGTCACGCGCTGCAGGGTGCCATTGCCGCCGAGCAGAAGAACCTGCCCGAGTTCCGCCGCAACGCCTACATTTCCGCTTATGGCGAAGGCTGGGCGCTGTACTGCGAGAAGCTGGGCGTGGAAATGGGCATCTACGAAACCCCGTATGAGGACTTCGGCCGCCTGACCTACGAAATGTGGCGCGCCACGCGCCTGGTGATCGACACCGGTGTGCACAGCAAGGGCTGGAGCCGCGAGCAGGCCTTGGCCTACCTGCGCGACCACACCGCGCTGAGCGAGCATGAAGTGACCACCGAAGTGGACCGCTACATTTCCTGGCCGGGCCAGGCGCTGAGCTACAAGCTGGGCGAGATCGCCATCGTGCGCCTGCGTGCGCAGGCCGAGAAGGAGCTGGGCGACAAGTTCGACATCAAGGGCTTCCACGACACCCTGCTCAAGCAGGGCTCCGTGCCCCTGCCGGTGCTGGAACAGCAGATCCAGGCGTACATCGCCGAACGCAAGAAGGCCTGACCGTGCAAGGGTAGTGCCGGCCGCTGGCCGGCAACCCGCATGCACCGCAAACGTTCGACATTGCCGGCCAGCGGCCGGCACTACCAGGGATCGGAAAACGGGGTCGGATCGCACGATCCGACCCCGTGGTCTTTCAGCCCACCGCCCTTGGCTTGGCCACGCGTGCTGCAAAGGTCGGCAGCACCAGCAGGGTCAGCACGGTGGCGGTGATCAGGCCACCGATCACCACCGTCGCCAGCGGCTTCTGCACCTCCGCACCGGAACCGCTGGCGATCGCCATCGGAATGAAGCCGACGATCGCCACCAGCGCCGTGGTCAGCACCGCACGGATACGGCTCGATGCACCGTTGATCGCCGCCTGCAGCGGCAGGTCACCGGCATCCAGGCGCTCGCGGATCGCCTGCATCAGCACCAGGCCGTTCAAGGTGGCCACGCCGGACACGGCGATGAAACCAACCGCCGCCGACACCGAAAACGGCATGCCACGCAGCAGCAGCGCGAGAATGCCGCCGACCAGCGCCAACGGCACGCAGCTGAACACCAGAATGGCTTCCTTGCCGCTGCGCAGCGCCATGAACAGCAGGCTGCCGATCAGCAGGAACACTACCGGCACCACCATCGCCAGCCGCTTCTCCGCGCGCTGCAGGTTCTCGAACTGGCCACCCCAGGTCAGGTAGGCACCCGGCGGCAGTGCCACGTCGGCCACCGCTGCCTGCGCTTCGCCGACGAAGCCGCCCAGGTCGCGGCCACGCACGTTGGCCTGCACCACCACGCGGCGGCTGCCGTTGTTGCGGCTGATCTGGTTCGGTCCTTCACTGACCGTGATGCGCGCCACCGACGACAGCGGAATCACCAGCCCCGACGGTGTAGCGATCGGCAGCGAAGCCAGCTGGTCCGGATCATTGCGCGAGGCATCGTCCAGGCGCACCACCACGTTGAAGCGGCGATCACCTTCGAAGATCTTGCCGGCCGCCGTGCCACCAATGCCGGTGGACAGCGCATCACTCACGTCCGCGGCAGTCAGGCCGTACTGGGCCGCCGCCACGTGGTCGATGGCCACATTGAGCGTGGGCAGGCCGGAGATCTGTTCCACCCGCACGTCGGCCGCACCGTTCACCGCACGCAGCTTCAACGCCACCTGGTCGGCCACTTTCTGCAGCTGGCTGAAGTCATCGCCGAAGATCATTACCGCCAGGTCGGTACGCACGCCGGAGATCAGTTCGTTGAAGCGCAGTTCGATCGGCTGGCTGAACTCGAAGCTGTTGCCCAGCTGCTGCCCGGCCAGCTTTTCGAAGCGTGCCACCAGTGCATCCTTGCCCAGTTTCGGATCCGGCCAGTCCTTGCGTGGCTTGAGCACGATCACGCTGTCGGAGATGTTGGTCGGCATCGGATCGATCGCCGCCTCGGCGGTACCGGTGCGCGAGAACACGGTTTCCACTTCCGGCTGCTTTGCAATCGCCTTTTCCAGTGCCAGCTGCATCGCCAGCGACTGCTCCAGCGAGGTCGACGGCACGCGCAGGGCCTGCATCGCCACGTTGCCTTCGTCCAGCGTCGGCATGAACTCGCGGCCCAGCAGCGAGAACGAACCAATGCCCACCACCACCATCATCACCGCGCCTACCACCACCGTGCGCGGATGGTCCACGGCCTTGCGGATCACCGGTTCGATGCGCGCGCGCAGCACGCGGATCAGCTTGGTCTCGTGCTCGCCATCATCGGCATGCGCATCGCCGTCCTTCACCTTGGGCTCGCGCACCAGCAGCGCGGCCATCGCCGGTACGAAGGTGAAGGAGAAGATGAAGGCACCGACCAGGGCCAGCATGAAGGTGGCCGCCATCGGGTGGAACGTTTTGCCCTCCACGCCTTCCAGGGTGAGGATCGGCGCGAACACCAGCAGGATGATCAGCTGGCCGAAGGCCGCAGGGCGCGCCATCTTCATCGCCGAATCGGCGGCGACGCGCAGGCGTTCCATCGCGGTCAACGCACGACCCAGTTCGGCGCGGCGCTGGCCCAGCATCAGCAGCGTCGACTCGACCACGATCACCGCGCCGTCCACCAGGATGCCGAAGTCCAGCGCACCCAGGCTCATCAGGTTGCCGCTGATGCCGAAGCGGTTCATGCCGATCACTGCGAACAGGAACGACAGCGGAATCACCAGCGCGGTGATCGTCGCCGCACGCAGGTTGCCCAGCAGCAGGAACAGCACCACCACCACCAGCAGCGCACCCTCGGTGAGGTTCTTGGCCACGGTCTTGATGGTGGAATTGACCAGCACGCTGCGGTCCAGCACCGGTGCTGCCACGATGTCGGGCGGCAGCGACTTGTTGACCTGTTCCAGGCGCGCCGCAGCTGCCTGCGCCACGGTGCGGCTGTTGCCGCCGGCGATCATCAGCGCGGTGCCGAGCACGGCTTCGTGGCCGTTGCGGCTGGCCGCACCCAGGCGCGGTGCGCGGCTCAGGTCAACGTCGGCCACATCGGCCACGCGCACCACCACGCCATTGCGGGTGGCCACCGGGGCCTGCGCCAGATCGTCGGTGGTCAGCGCCAGGCCATCGGCACGTACCACCAGGCCTTCGCCGGCACGCTGTACGAAGCCGGCACCGGCCTGCACGTTGGAACGCTGCAGGGCAGTGACCAGGTCGGCCAGGCCGAGCCCGTGCGCGGCCAGCTTGGCGCTGTCCGGATGCACGCCGTATTCCTTGACGTAGCCGCCGACCGTATCGACGCCGGCCAGCCCCGGGCTGGAACGCATCTGCGGCGCGATGATCCAGTCCTGCACGGTGCGCAGGTAGGTGGCACGTTCTTCCGGCGTGCGAAGCAGGTTGCCTTCCGGCGTGCGGTAGACCTCGCCGGCCTGCCAACCCGCTTCACCGGGCTTGGCCAGCCTGGCCGGATCGAACGCCGTGAAGTCCACCGTCCACATCAGTACCTCGCCGAGGCCGGTGGTGACCGGCGACAGCATCGGCGACGCGCCATCGGGCAGGTCTTCCGATGCCTCGCGCATGCGTTCGGCCACCTGCTGGCGGGCGAAGTAGATGTCGGTCGCATCAGTGAAGATCGCGGTGACCTGCGAGAAGCCATTGCGCGACAGCGAACGCGTGGTGGTCAGGCCGGGAATGCCGGCCAGCGCGGTTTCCAGCGGGTAGGTCACCTGCCGTTCGATCTGTTCCGGCGTCAGCGCCGGTGCCACCGTGTTGATCTGCACCTGGCGGTTGGTGATGTCCGGCACCGCGTCGATCGGCAGCTTGCCCAGCTGGAACAGGCCCACGGCGGCGATCAGCGCCGCCATGAACACCACCAGCCAGCGGTGGCGTACCGCTGTTTCAATGATCAGCTTGAACATGGTCGCCTCCTCAGTGGCCGTGCTCGGCTTCGCCCTTGGCCAGTTCGGCCTTGAGCAGGAAGGCGTTGCTGCCAACGATGCGCTCGCTGCCGGTCAGGCCACCGAGGATCTCAATGCGGTCACCAGCACGACGGCCAGCCAGCACCGGCTGCGCCTTGAAGCCGCCTTCGACAGCGACGAACACCGCACTGCCGCCATCGACGTTCTGCACCGCATCGGCGGGCACGCTGAGCGAGCCATCCTGGCCTTCGGTGACGACCACCGCCGATACCGGCGAACCGGCCGGCGGCAGCGCGGCATCCACCGGCGTGGCACGGATCACCGCGACGCCGCCCTGCTGGCGGACATCGGCGGCCGACCCGGTGACGGTGGCGGTGAAGCTGCCACCCGGCACGCTCACTTCCAGCTTCATGCCCGGCGTGACCTGCGCGGCCAGCGCCGGCGGTGCGGTGAACACCAGCTCGTTCATCGTCGGGTCGGCGACGTCGGCCACCGCGCTGCCGGCGGCGACCACGCCACCCGGGGTGACCTGCACGTTGCCGACGATGCCGGCTACCGGGCTGGTGATGCGCACGCGACCGCTGCTGTCCGGCGAACCGTTGGCGGCGGCTTGAGCCTGCGCGGCTGCGGCCTGGGCCTGTGCCGCCAGAGAACGTGCGCGCGAGGTTTCCATTTCCTGGCGGGCGACCACGCCCTGGTCGACCAGCGCCTGGTCGCGGCCATAGGCCAGGCGCGCGGCTTCTGCTTCGGCCGAGGCGGCCAGCGCATTGGCGCGGAACACCGCGGCCTCGCCACTGACCACGATGGCCAGTGCCTGGTTCTGCTTCACCGCCGTGCCCGGCGCGACCAGCACGCGCTCGACGCGGCCGGTCACCGTGGAGGCAACCGAAGCGCGGGCGCCCACGGTGGGCTCGACCCTGCCGGACAGCCGGGTCGAGCCACCGCCACCGCGACCGATCGCGACCACTTCGATACCGGAGGCCTTGATCTGTTCCTGGGTCAGCTGCACCACGCCTTCATCGGCGTCGGCGGGGGCTTTGACGGTTTCCGCCTTGGCCTCCTTGCTGTCGGCGGCATGGCCGTGACCATCGTCGGTGCCGGCCTTGGCCGCAGCGGGGTCTTCATTGGCAGGCGTCTGCGCGTTGCCGGCGCAGCCGGCAAGCAGGACGGTCAGCAGCACGCCGCCGATCAGCGGGAAAGTACGGGAGAGAGTCATTTGGCCTCCACAAAAGGTGCGCGCCCCTCAAGGCGGGCAAGATCGATTTCGGCGCCAACGCGCGACAGGCGCGCATCCACGGCGGTGCCGCGGGCGGCGATGAGGGCGCTGCGCGTGCTGCGCAGTTCCAGCTGCGAGATGCGTCCGGCGTCGAAGCCGACGCGGGCCAGGCGATACGCCTCTTCGGCGGCGACCACGCTTTCATCGGCGGCACGGGTCCGGCTTCCGGCGGCTTTCAGTCCGGCTACGGCGGAGAGACGTGCTGCCTCGCTGTCGCGGCGCTGCTGGTCCAGGCGGGCCTCGGCGGCGCGCTGGTCGGCATTGGCGGCGCGGATGCCCCCGCGGTTGCGGTCGAACAGCGGGATGCTGAGGCTGACCCCGAGGTTGTAGGCACGCTCGCCGCCTTCGCGGAAGCGGGTCTGTGCGGCGGTGACACTGAGGTCGGGCAGGGCGCGCTTGCGCTCCACATCGACCAGCTTGCCGGCTGCATCGGCTTCGGCTTCGGCGATGCGCACTGCCAGTGCCACGTCGGTGGCGCCACGCGGCAGCGGCGGGACACGGTCGAGCAGGCTGTCGTCGATCGACTGCACCGGCGCATCCAGCAGCGCGGCACCGGCCAGGCGGGCCAGCGCGGCGTCGCGGAAGGCCTGTGCCTCATCCAGTGAAGCACTGGCGTTGGCCACTTCGCTCTGCGCCTGCACCGCACGGAGCTGCGGTTCGCGGCCCTGCTTGACCATCGCGTTGACGGCGTTGGCGTCATCGCGGGTGAGGGTCAGTGCTTCTTCGGCCAGGGTGTAGCGGCGCAGTGCGCTTTCCGCCTGTGCGTAGACCACCGCCAGCTGGCTGGCCACGTCGCTGCGGCTTTGGGCACCACGCAGGTTGGCGGCCTGTGCCTCGGCGCGGGCGGCACGGACACGCGCGCCACGCTGGCCCCAGACCTCCAGCGGCTGGGACAGGGTGAGCACGGTATCGGCCTTGCCCATGCCGCCATAGGAGCCGGTGCCCCAGGCGTTTTCGGCGGAGTAGGAGAGGGAAGGATTGGGCAACGCACGGGCCTGGTCGGCACGCGCATCGGCGGCCTCGGCCAGTGCCGTACCCACACGGGTACCGGGCAGCTGGTCCAGGCGTTCAAGCAGGGTGTCGTAGGAGGGGGCGGCTTGCGCCATCACCGATGCCGCCGGGGCCAGGCCCAGCAACACGGCGACGACCAGCCCGGCCGCGCGCGGCGACCGAGGTGTCAGGATCGACATAGGGGGATTCCGGTTGTGAGTGAAACGGGAGCCCGCGATTGCGGGACGCGCTCAACTCACGCCCGGGGGGGACGCGTCAATTCATCCTGGGCGACCGCATAGGTCGCCACGTCGCCGGCATTCATCCAGCGCGCCGGCAGCGGCGTACCGAAGGCCGCGAAATCGTTCGTCGGCAGGCTCAGCGTGGAGTGGTGGCAGTGGTTATGCGTGCAGGCACCCGTGTGCTTGCTGTCGCTGTCACCGCCTGCATCGTCCGCGAGGGATTCGACATGGGCGCTGCTGGCATGCGGTTCCACCGCACACACCAGTGCGTCGGCCACCGGCACGACCACGAATGCCGCCATCAGCAGCATCATCAGGTACGTACGCAGTTGGCGGGTGATCCGGCGCATGGAAGGGAGGCTAGCAAGCGGTTTTCGCCGGATACAATATCAATGGTGACCTCGGGAATTCGTCGGAACCTCCCGTTCAGGTGGGCCGGGCACGCCAGCTCTGGCAGGTGCCGACCTCCTGCCCTGGTGGGTGTCGACCTTCGTCGACACGCTTTTCGACCCCCGACACATTGCCGGCCAGCGGCCGGCACTACCGGTCTGCAGGCAGCTTCGCGATCACCTTGAT
>NZ_JAWJTG010000033.1:0-51110 GCF_032911605.1 Stenotrophomonas mexicanensis | reverse complement strand
TGCTGTTGCTTCGGCCGTTGCCGTTGCCTCTGCGGGTGCAGGGCGCAGCCCTGCCGAACCCCTTCAAATGTCTGTGGGAGCCAGTCCGTACTGCTCGGCGAAGCGCTTGCTGAAACTCGCCGCAGACCGGTAGCCCGCGCGTGCTGCGACGGTCTTCAATGGCAGGTCCGTGGTGTAGAGCAGCTGCATGCCATGCGCCAGCCGGGCCTCGGTAAGCAGCTGGCGCAGGCTGGTGTCCTCGGCGGCGAGACGACGACGCAGGGTCGCACCGCTCAGCGCGAACTGTTCTTCCACATCACGCGATTGCCAGTCGCGTGCCGGTTCGGCGGCGATGCGGTCGCGGATCTGTTCGCCCAGGCTCGGCGCCTGCGGCAGCAGCAGGTTGCCGTGGCCCTGCCGGCACAGGGTCAGCACCAGCGAAGCCAGCGCCAATCGTGCCTCGCTGTAGCGGCCGTCCTGCAGCGATTGCCGCCACTGGCGCAGCACCGGGCCATGGTCGATCAACGGCAGACGTGCCATCGCCTGGCCCGGCGCGGGAAGGTCCTCGCTCCACAGCGTGCGTGCGGCCGCCAGCACTTCGGCACACAGCGGCACGATGGCACTGAGGTAGCGGCCGGTCCCCGGGTCAGGCGTGTTGACCACATCGATCCGGCAGCGCTGGGTCAGCAGCAGGATGTCGCCGGGGATGAATTCCAGCGACTGGTGCGCGGTGCGCACCTGCTTGCGGCCCTCCAGCAGGATCGCGAACTGCGGTTGCGGAATCTCCACCGAGCTGGCGCCATGCTCGCGACGGGCGGTGATGCAGGCATAGCCTTCGGCGCGCTCACAGCCCGCCAGACTGGCCATCTCGGCCAGCAGTGCGGTGGCCGGGGGCAGCATGGCGGTCATGTCACGTGTGCGCCGAGCAGGCGACCGACGCCGGCGGCCGCGGCCATCGCCAACGCGCCCCAGAACATCACCCGGATCGCGCCGCGTACCGGCGGTGCGCCGCCGGCCTGGGCCGCCATCGCGCCGGTCAGGCACAGGCCGAGCAGGGTGCTGGCGGTGGTCATCATCGCGACCTTGTCGACCGGCGCGAGCAGCGCGGTCAGCACCGGCAGTGCCGCACCACAGGTGAAGGCGCCGGCCGAGGCCAGCGCTGCCTGCAGCGGGCGCGCGCGCAGGGTATCGGTGATGCCCAGCTCGTCGCGGGCGTGGGCGCCCAGTGCGTCGTGGGCGGTGAGCTGCTCGGCCACCTGCCGCGCCAGCGCCGGCTCCAGGCCGCGGTGGCGGTAGATCGCGGTCAGCTCTTCCAGCTCGCTGTGCGGATCTTCGTGCAGTTCGCGCTTTTCCATCGCCAGGTCGGCGTCTTCGGTGTCGGCCTGGGTCTGCACGGAGACATACTCTCCAGCAGCCATCGACATCGCGCCGGCCACGGTGCCAGCCACGCCGGTGGCCAGAATGGTCGCCGCGGAGGCGCCGCTGGCGGCCACGCCGACCACCAGGCCGGCCACCGAGACGATGCCATCGTTGGCCCCCAGCACGGCGGCACGCAGCCAGCCGACGCGCTCGGAGCGGTGCAGTTCGGGGTGTCGTGAATGGCGGCTCATGGCCCCGAGTGTACGAGGGTCAAGAGGGCGTCGGTAGGATGCTGAAAACCGTCTCCGTCGCATGACGCAACGGGTCGCCACGCTATAGTGCGCCCTTGCGATGGAAGGCCCCGGGCCCCACATCCCCCGCCACTGTCCAGCGAGCCTTCCCCTTGTCGAGCCCCAGCCACGTCGCCGATACACCCATTACCGACCGCTCGCAGCTGGTGGAGGTGATCGCCTCCGGCGAGAAACCCCGCGCGCAGTGGCGCATCGGCACCGAGCACGAGAAGTTCGGGTTCCGCCTGGATGACCTGCGCCCGCCGGCCTTTGAAGGCGAGCGCGGCATCGAAGCGCTGCTCAACGGCCTGGTCCGCTTCGGCTGGGAGCCGGTGCAGGAGAATGGCAACACCATCGCCCTGCTGCGCGATGGTGCCTCGGTGACGCTGGAACCTGCCGGTCAGTTGGAACTGTCCGGAGCGGCGCTGGAGACCATCCACCAGACCTGCGTGGAGACCGGCACCCATCTCAACGAAGTGGCACAGGTGGCCGGTGAGCTGCAGCTCGGCTTCCTCGGCATGGGCTTCCAGCCGAAATGGAAGCGCGATGAAATGCCGTGGATGCCGAAGGGCCGCTACAAGATCATGCGCGCCTACATGCCCAAGGTCGGCTCGCTGGGCCTGGACATGATGACCCGCACCTGCACGGTGCAGGTGAACCTGGACTACGCCACCGAAGCGGACATGGTGAAGAAGTTCCGCGTGTCGCTGGCGCTGCAGCCGATCGCCACCGCGCTGTTCGCCGATTCGCCGTTCACCGAAGGCAAGCCCAACGGCTACCTGAGCTACCGCTCGCATATCTGGACCGACACCGACGCCGACCGCACCGGCATGCTCGACTTCGTGTTCGAGGATGGCTTCGGTTACGAGCGCTATGTCGATTACCTGCTCGACGTGCCGATGTATTTCTCCTACCGCGATGGCATCTACCACGACGCCAGCGGGCAGAGCTTCCGCGATTTCATGCAGGCCAAGCTGCCGGTGCTACCGGGCGCGCTGCCGACGCTGCGCGACTGGTCGGACCACATGACCACCGCGTTCCCGGAAGTGCGCCTGAAGAAGTACCTGGAAATGCGCGGTGCCGACGGTGGCCCGTGGAGCCGCCTGTGTGCGCTGCCGGCATTCTGGGTGGGCCTGTTGTACGACGACACCGCACTGGATGCGGCCTGGGACCTGGTACGTGATTTCACCCTGGCCGAGCGCCATGCACTGCGCGACGGCGTGCCGAAGCATGCGATGAACCTGCCGTTCCGCACTGGCAGCGTGCGCGACCTGGCCCGTGAAGCGGTGAAGATTTCCGTCGAAGGCCTCAAGCGCCGCGCGGCGCGCAATGCCGACGGCCAGGACGAGAGCAAGTTCCTGGACGTGCTGCAGGAGATCGTCGAGTCCGGCCTGACCCCGGCCGAACGCAAGCTGGCGCTGTTCCATGGCCGCTGGCACGGCGACGTCGATCCGGTGTTCCGCGAGTTCGCGTACTGACACTGTTCCGGCGGGTGCCAACCGGGGCCGGCACCTGCCGTTGCGTCACCACCCGCGCGCTGCGAACAGGCGCGCGTAGATGCCGCGAACCACATCCTGCTTGCTGCGGTTGTAGGCCTGCACGTTGGCATTGCCCTGCAGTGCTGCCTGCTTGGCCTGTGCATAGCGCCTGCGGTCATCTTCATGGCTGCGCAGCCAATCGCGGAACAAGCAGTGGCGGAGGTGCTCGGCGCAACCAGGTGCGAACACGTGCAGGTTCACGCGCGGCACGTCCAGTCGCAGCATGCGGTGCTGGTACCACGAGGGTTCGCGGATGGTAAGCACGTAGCCCAGTGCCTGCAGCGCTGGCAGCCAGGCCGCTTCGTCGGCGGGATCGGCAACCAGCAGGTCGATGTCCAGTACCGGTTTGGCCGGCAGGCCCGGCACCGCGGTGGAGCCGACATGTTCAATGCCCAGCGCGGTGTTGCCGAGTGTCGCCTGCAGCTGCGTGCGCTGCTGCTCGAACTGGTCGGCCCACAGCGTGGACCAGGGCACCACCTGCAGCGCTTCCGGCTGCGGCGCGCCGAGAACCCAGGGATTCTCCTCAGGGTCGCCATCGGCGAAGGTGGTGATTGCGGTGGGATCGAGCGGGATATCGGACATGCCCATCATGGTGCCATGCCCGGCGGTGATGTCAGCCCGGCTTGCCGTCGCGCCGTGGGCACAGGTAGATCCAGCCGAGCCGCGCCACCCACGGTGCCAAGGCCAGCAACCAGCCGATGGCTGCGGCGAAATGCCACGCATGGGCGTCGGGCATCAGTTCGGCAGCGATGCGCATGATCGCCACCGCCTGCAGCGCGACGAACGCAAACCAGGCCACTGCCGGCATCACCAGCGGTCGGCCGGAATGGCCCTGGGTGACCCGGGTCACCATCGCCACCAGCAGGCTGCCGAACAGGCCCACGGCGAGGGCATGCAGCGGCGCGCGGCCGAGCAGTTGCGGATGGCCCAGCATCTGGCCGATGTCCTGCAGCAGATACAACGCGAAGCTGATCGGCAGCCACGCCAGTGCAAGGAACAGGGCCGCGAGCAGGCCCGGCATCGGCCCGCGTGGCCACCAGTGCCATAGCGCCTGCAGCGACAACATCAGCAGCGGCGCATCGGCCAGCCACAGCAGGTGGTCGACCTGCAACGCGCTCAACAGCAGGCGCAGCATCAGCAGCGCCCACATCGCAGCCAACCAGCGCAGCGGGCGCCACGCCACATAGCCATCCACCACGTTGTTGGCGAAGAACGGGATCATCCGGTGCGCGACGGTGAGGTAGACCGGTAGCAGCAGGCCGAAGGTGCCGAGTGCCACCGTGACTGGCATCAGCGTGGCGTGGCCGCGCCCCACCGCCATGAACAGCAGCAGCCCCAGCCAGCCCAGCAGCAGTGCGGCATAGCAGGCGCGCGCATGCCAGTTGCGGTTGGGACCGGCGGCCTTGAGCACGCGTCCCAGCACGATCAGTCCGGCGCTCCACCCGGCCAGTGCCAGCAGCAGGCCGGGCCACAGTCCGGGTGTCCACCCGCAGGCGGCGGCAATCAGCAACGCCTGCCCACCAAACAGGCCGATGCCGACCGGCGCATAACGGCTGCGTGGCAGCTCCGGCTGTGCCATCCAGCGCGGGAACACGGTGAGCAGGAAGCCGAAGATGAAACTGGGCAGTACCAGGTACTGCATCAGCAGCGCGTGCAGCCAGGCCGGAGGCAGCGGCGGTGGCTGCGGCCTCCACAACCCGCGCAATGCGCCCAGCCACAACGCCCACCACAGCATTGCCAGCAGCAGGTTGCTGGCGCCGATGAAGAACAGCAGCCGGTGCGGCGCGCGCATCAGCATCGCAGGGGAGGGCAGGCGGGCCATGCAGCGAGTCTGCGCCCGGCTGGTGGCCGGGTCCTTGATCTTCGTCATGCCCAAGGAGGGGAGGCAACCGCTTCGCTCGCCGGGCATGGCCCGGCGGACGGGCCGTGCAACGCAAACAAGAAACCCCGGCAGTGCCGGGGTTCTTCGTTCACAGTCGCCGATCGATCAGGCGGCGTTCTTCATCGTCGCCATGTCGATCACGAAGCGGTAGCGCACATCGTTCTTCGCCATGCGCTCCCAGGCTTCGTTGACGTTCTTGATGTCGATCATCTCGACATCGCTGACGATGCCGTGCTCGGCGCAGAAATCCATCATTTCCTGGGTTTCGGCCATGCCGCCGATCGCCGAGCCGGTCAGGTGCTTGCGGCCGAAGATCACGCTGCCGCCGGTCAGCGGCGGATCCAGTTCGGTCAGCACGCCGACCAGGCACATGGTGGCCTCGCGCTTGAGCAGGCCCATGTACGGGTTGGTGTCATGGCCAACCGGAATAGTGTTGAGCAGGAAGTCGAAGCTGCCGGCGTGCGCCTTCATCTGCGCGGCATCGCGCGAGACCAGCACTTCATCGGCGCCCAGGCGCTTGGCATCGGCACCCTTTTCCGGCGTGGTGGTGATCATCACCACGTGCGCGCCGAGGGCCTTGGCGAACTTCACGCCCATGTGGCCGAGGCCACCGAGGCCGATCACGCCGACCTTCTGGCCCGGGCCGACCTTCCAGTGGCGCAGCGGCGACCAGGTGGTGATGCCGGCGCACAGCAGCGGGGCGGCGGCCTTCAGGTCCAGCGTTTCGGACACCTTCACCACGAAGCGCTGTTCGACCACCACGTGGTCGGAATAGCCGCCGTAGGTCGGCGCGCCGCTTTCGCGTTCACGGCCGTTGTAGGTCCAGGTCGCGCCTTCGGCGCAGTACTGCTCCAGGTCGTGCTCGCAGGCGTCGCAGTGGCGGCACGAGTCGACCATGCAGCCCACGCCGGCGTGGTCGCCCACCTTGAAGCGGGTGACGTTGCTGCCGACCTCGGTGACGCGGCCGATGATCTCGTGGCCCGGCACCATCGGGTAGATCGAGCCACCCCAGTCGTCGCGGGCCTGGTGCAGGTCGGAATGGCAGATGCCGCTGTAGAGGATCTCGATACGTACATCGTCCGGGCCGACCGCGCGGCGTTCGAACTCGTAGGGGATCAGCGGGTCGGTATGTGAATGGGCGGCGTAACCACGGGCGAGGGACATGGGGAATCCTTGGCAGGGTTTGTCGAAAGGCGCTTTACAATACGCCCCGTACCCAGCGGCAAAAAGCCCGGATATCGGCATGATTCATCAAGTGAAACTGCACAATCATGGCCACTGACAATCTCTCCCACCTGGCCGCGTTCGCCGCAGTCGCCCGCCACCGCAGCTTCCGCCGTGCCGGCGCCGAGCTGGCGCTGTCGACCTCGGCGGTGAGCTATGCGATCCGCGCGCTTGAAGAACGGTTGGGGGTGGGCCTGTTTCATCGCACCACCCGCAGCGTGGCCCTGACCGAGGCCGGGCAGCGCCTGCTGGAGCGCCTGCAGCCGGCCTTGGGGCAGGTGCACGATGCGTTGGAGGAGATGAACCAGTTCCGTGCTGTCCCGGCTGGCCTGCTGCGCATCAATGCCACCCGTGCGGCGGTGGCGACACAGCTGGGACCACGGTTGGCGCGCTTCCTGCACGCCCATCCCGACGTGCGGGTGGAGCTGACCGAGAACGACGGCCTGGTCGACATCGTCGCCGAGGGCTACGACGCCGGCGTGCGCCTGCACGAGTTCGTACCCGAGGACATGGTGGCAGTGCCGATGGGGCCACCACTGCGCGGGCTGATTGTCGGCTCGCCGGAGTATCTGCGGCGGCATCCTGCGCCACAGCATCCGCGCGATCTCGCTGCACACGAATGCATCCGCTTCCGCTTCGCCAGCGGGCATCTGTACAAGTGGCAGTTCGAGCGCGGTGGGCAGGCGCTGGAGATCGACGTGCCCGGACGGCTGACGCTGGGCGAGCAGGGCACCGTGGTCGGCGCGGTACTCGATGGCATCGGCCTGGCCTACGTGCTGGAAGACACCGCGCGGCCCTACATCGAATCGGGGCAGATGGTGGCGGTGCTGGAAGACTGGAGCGAGCCGTTCGCCGGCTTCGCGCTGTATTACCCGAAGCAGCGGCAGATGCCCGGTGCGCTGCGTGCGTTCGTGGATATGCTGCGCGAGTGAATCGCGGTGGATGGCGCAGTGCCGTCCAATGACCGGCTCCAACGAGAGCTTTCCGGGTAGATCCACGCCATGCGTGGATGGCGTTCACCCGCTAGAGTGAGTCTTCTCAACAAAAGGACGTCATTGAGCATGCTCGCCGATCTCGAACAGGCTTCCGGCCAGACCTTCCCGCCGTTGTTCCGCCAGCTGGTGGAAGGCAACCGTTTCAGCTGGGGCGAGCAGGGCCCGAACTGGTACCGCACGGTGTTCCCGCAGGTGCAGCCGCAGCCGCCGGTACTGCTGTATGCCAACGACTATGAACCGATCGAGCCGAGCAAACTGCGCGCAGCGTGGGAAGATCTGACTGCCGAAGATCATTACAACCCGCTGCGCGATGATCTGAAACTGCTGCCGTTCGCGCGCACCGGCGCGGGTGATCACTACTGTTTCTGGACCAATGCACCGGGTTCCAGCGAGTCGCCGGTGCTGCTGGTCTGGCATGACGATGATCGCGCCGATCTGCTGGCCGCGAACTTCCAGGACTTCCTGTTCCGCAAGATGGCCGAAGCGGTGGTGGAGCTGGAGGATGAGGATTCGCTGCTTTCGGAGGGCGATATCGGAACCAATCTGCAGGCTTGGCTCGGTACCCATCGTGGCTGGCTGCGAGGGGACCAGGTAGCGGCGCTGGAGGCGTTGTATGCACGCGTGGATGACATCACTGCGGGTGAGATCAGTGACGAGGACGTGCAGCCGCTGTTGCAGCTGATCGCGTTCGACGGTATCGACAGCGAAATGCCCTACGTGCAGGCGTGACCTGATCCGAAGCGCTGCCGGTAGAACCTCGCCATGCGTGGATGCGGCCGGCTACGGCACCTGCAGTACGGGTGCCAACAATTCCAGGCAATCATGCAGATGCACCTCTACCGGCGCATCCTCGGCCACCACACCGATCACGCGTTCGCGCAGCGGCTCGGCCACGGCCATCGCCAGGATCAGCCGTGCCATGCACGCGGCATCTCCCTCGCGCAGCAGCCCGCGCTGCTGCTGACGCGCCAGCCAGTCGGCCAGCAGCGCACGGCCGCGTTCGATGCCATTGTCCAGATAGGCCTGCAGCAGCGCGTCCTTGCCAGGAAAGCCGGTGGCCAGCAGGCGGAATACCTGCACTGCCTGCGCCGACAGTGCCTGCGCGCACACCGCGTGCAGGATGGCCTGCAGCAACGGCATCACCTCATCGGCGTCGTGCGCATCGCGCTGCAACTGCGGCGCGAAGCCGTCGGTCCACTCGCGCACGGCCAACCCGACCAGTTCCTCGCGGTTGCTGGCGTGGCGGTACACGGTCTTCTTCGCTACCCCGGCGTGCGTCGCCACCGCTTCGATGGTGGTGGCCTCGTAACCCTGTGCCAGCAGCAGCTCCAGCGTGGCCTGCAGCACGGCGTGGCGGACTTCGGCTTCCGGCCGCGCAGGGCGGCCGCGGCGGCGGATTGGTGAGGGTGGCTCGGGCAGGGTGGTGCTGTTCATTGCGCCCATCTTACCGCATTCGGATAATTGAGAAACGAAGAACGTTTCCGTATTGTCAGGTCTCCCGACATGCAGGAGACCCCGATGGATACCGCTGTGAACGCCCGCGCCTGGCTGGACCACCACGATCTGCTCGACCCCGCACCGATGCGCTTGGAAACCGGCATCCAGCGCCGCGAAGATGGCACCCTGCTGGTGGCGGTGCGTACCGATCTGCACGGTTGCAAGGGCCGCATGCTGGACTGGTGGTTTACGTTCTTTGAGACCACACAGCACATCCGCTGGTGGCATCCGGTCGATCATGTCGAGCATCGCGGCTGGGACGCGGCTTGGCAGCGCGGACGCAGCTACCACGGTGCCAGCATCCACGCGGTGGAATCGCTGGCCGACATCCCGCCGGTGGCGGCGCGCCTGAAGTTCCATGACCCGCGCACGTTGCTGGTGCCAGAGCGCCTGCAGGCGGCACAGGATGCAGGCGATGTATCGGCAGTGATCGCCGCGCGCATCGGCTTTGGCGACCACGTACGCCTGGATGCAAACGGTGATCCCTGCGACGGGCAGATGCTGCACGTGGCGCGCGATACGCCGTTTGGCTGTGTGCTGCGCAGCCGCTTCGTGCTCGGCCTGGACAGCACCGATCCGCACTGCGATGCCGGCGATGCGGTCGGCCTGGGCCTGCTCAAGCACTGCTACACGGAGTTCAGTTTCCTCTCGCGCCTGCTGCCGTCGCTGTACTACGGTGAGCGCGCCAACGGTGAAGCAGTGCCGTTGCCGTGGTGAACGGCGCACCGGTCATTCGACCAGCGCGTTGTAGCCTTCGCCGCTGAACTGGATCAGGCAGAAGCCATGCCCGAACGGATCGGCCAGCACGGCGATGCGGCCCCAGCGGCGCTCGCGCACAGGCTGTTCGAGCGTCGCCCCGGCCGCAACCGCACGTGCCAGTGCCGCCTCGATGTCATCCACCACCCAGTCCAGGTGCAGCGGCGTCCAATGGCGCTCGTAGTCGCGCACGTCGCCGTCTTCGGTGGCGGCGCTGCCGGCCTCGTTCTGCAGCAGGTACAGCGGCGTTGGCCCACCGAGCAGCTCCACGGCGCCTGGGCCTAGACGGCGCCCGATGCGCAGGCCGAAGACTCGGATGTAGAAGTCCTCGGCAGCGGCAAGATCGGGGACATCGAGGTTGACGATGAACGATGCGGTGGGCGTATCCATGGGCAGATCCGGTGGATGCGGGTGGGCAGTGTACGCCCGCATCCACGCAGGGCGTGGATCTACTGTGCGCGTGGGTAGTCGAGGTAGCCCGCTTCGCCGCCACCGTAGTAGCTGCTGCGGTCCGGAGTGGCCAGCGCGATGTCGCGCTGCAGGCGTTCGACCAGATCCGGATTGGCGATGAACGGCTGGCCGAACGCGGCCAGGTCGATGGTGCCGGCCTCGACCAGCTGCAGGGCGCGCTCGCGGGTCATGCCACCGGCCAGGATCACGTTGCCACCGTAGGCTTGCTTGAACTGCTGCAGGAACGCCTCGCCCAGCACCGACTGCCCCGCCTGCAGGTTGTCGTTGAGATGCACGTAGGCCAGCCCGCGCTTGCCCAGTTCCTCGGCCAGGTACAGATAGGTGGCCTCGTTGTCGGGGTAGTACGGCATGTCGAAGGTGAGGTTGTTCGGCGCCAGGCGCACGCCGATGCGGTGCGCGCCGATGCGCTCGGCCATCGCATCGACCGTCTCCAGGATCAACCGCGCACGGTTCGGCAATGAGCCGCCGTAGCGGTCCTCGCGTTCGTTGATGAGCGGGTTGAGGAACTGCTCGAACAGGTAGCCGTTGGCGGCATGCAGTTCGATGCCGTCGAAGCCGGCGGCAATGGCGTTGTCCGCCCCGCGTACGAAGTCGTCGATGATGCCGGGGATCTCCGCAGTCTCCAGTGCACGTGCCGGGGTGGGATCGGCATGGCCGCGGCTGCCGTCGTCCAGATAGACGAACGAGGTGTTCTTCGGTGCGCTGGCCACCGGGCGGGTACCGGCGCTGACCGGTTGCCCACCCCCGGGCTGCAGCGAGGCATGCGACATGCGGCCGACGTGCCAGAGCTGGGCGAAGATCGTGCCCTGCGCGGCATGCACCGCCTCGGTGACGAGCTTCCACCCGGCCACCTGCTCGGCCGACCAGATACCCGGCACGTCGATGTAGCCCTGGCCCTGCGGCGAGACCGGCGTGCCTTCGCTGATGATCAGGCCGGCGCTGGCACGCTGCCGGTAGTACTGCGCGGTGAGCTCATTGGCGACCGAGCCGGGGTTGCGGGCACGGGTCATCGGGGCCATCGCGATGCGGTTGCGCAGGGCGATGCCTGTCAGGTCGAACGGACGGAACAGGGCGGCGGTCATGTTGGTCATCTCGGTGCGGGGAAGAGCGCCAGCGGCGCGATGCACACAGGATGGAGTTGACATGCGGGCGCATAAAGCGCTTCGATCTCCCTTGGTGGGGGACTATTTGTCCCCAATGGGGTGCGAACGATGCTGCCGCTGGAATCCTTGAATGGCCTGGTGACGTTCGTCACGACCGCACGCTCGGGCAGCTTCACCGAGGCGGCAGACGCGCTGGGCATCTCGCGCTCGGCGGTGGGCAAGGCCATCGCCCGTCTGGAAGCGCGGCTGGGGGGGCGCCTGTTCCATCGCACTACGCGGCGCATCGCACTGACCACTGATGGCGAGGCGTACTACGCCTCCTGTGCGACGGCGCTGGAAGAAATCTCCGCGGCCGAGGCCTGTCTGGGTTCGGCGGGCCTGCCCAGCGGGCGGCTGCGCATTGACATGCCGTCCTCGTTCGGGCGGCTGGTGGTGCTGCCGGTGCTGCTGCGGTTGTGCCGGCAGTACCCGGACCTGCAGTTGACGATGACCTTCACCGATCACTTCGTCGATCCCGTCGAAGAGGGCATCGATCTGCTGATCCGTTTTGGTGGGCTGCACCATGCCGAGCATCTGGTCGCACGCCGGCTGGGGCGCCAGCGGCTGGTTACCTGCGCAGCGCCGGCGTACCTGCAGGCACATGGCGTGCCGCGCACGGTGGAGGAACTGACACAGCATCGCAGCATCGTCGGCTTCCGCCACGGGCAACCGGTGTGGTGGCGGATCGGTAGCGAGGATGACGAAGGGACATTCATCCCGAATGCGCCGTATCAACTCAATGACGGCGATGCGGTGATTGAAGCGGCCATCGCCGGCCTTGGCATCTGCCAGATGCCCATTTCACTGGTGCGCCGCCACCTGGAATCCGGCGTACTGCAATCGGTGCTGGACGAGCACATGCAGCGGCACATCGACATCCATGCGCTGTGGCCACCGACGCGCCACCTGCGGCCGAAGGTGCGCTACGTGGTGGATGAGCTGACCCGGTTGGCGGGTGAGGGCGTGTTTGACTGAGCTGGGTATCAGTAGTCGACGATCCGGGCGGACGTGTCTTCGCCTTCCTGGAGTGCTTCAAATACCTCAGCCAGAAGAGCAATCAGATCGCGTCCATGTGCGGTCACGAAGTAGGTCGCCAGGCTGTCGATGTCGGGAGCGATATCGTCTCCCCACGGTGGATGCTGGGTTCGATCCTCGAGCGACCAGATGACACGGGCTGGCGGCAGATCGGCCAGCTCACGTCGAACCATATGCAGTTCGGCCAGTGCGTCGGCAGCATCTGATTGCTGCAGTCTGCCGGCATATAGCTGCCTCATGAGGATAGGGAATCGGCTTCCCCATCCATCCGGTTCGAGATTCCCGGAGATGGTTGAGAAGAACGCGTACAGGAAGCTGGAACTTCCTATCTCATCGGTGATCTGTCCAAGCCGGATGCCGACTGTCATGCGCGTGAACCCCAATGACTCGCAGGAGCTGCAGGCAGAATGTAGGCGATCTTCTGGTGGTGCTTCATCGATTTTCATTCCGCGTGATGTTCCCTTGATGGTCGGCCCCGCTAGAGGGGACGTCCATACGAAACATTGCAGAATCCAAGGGCGAACTGAAAAAAGGCGGGGCCCGTACACCGGGCCCCGCCTGTGGAAACGCTGCGCCAGGCCTACTTGAAGTTGTAGCGCAGGCTGGCCATGTAGCGACGGCCCAGTGCATCCAGCACATACGGGAACGGCCCGATGTCATCGCCCACGTTGATCACCGACAACGTCACGCGCGCGGCGTCGGTGATGCGGTAGGTGACGTTGGCGTCCCAGGTGGTCCAGCTGTCGCGGTAGAAGTACTGACGGCTTTCCGGGGTATCGGTCATCGTGTACTGGGCGCGGCTGGTGTAGTTGGAGGCCACGCCGTAGTTCCAGTTGCCGATGCGATGCTGGGCGGTCCAACGGAACTGGCGCTTGGGCTCGTTGAAGCTGCCCGCCTGTTCGACGAACGGCACGTCCCGGTTCGCGGCCTGGCCACGGTTCTTCGGCATGTAGCCGTAGAAGTCCAGGTCCAGTACGCCGAAGCGCGACAGGTCCCAACGGTAGCCGACTTCGGCGGTCCAGCCACGGAACATCAGCACCGGGCCGTTGCCATACTCGGTCTTGATGCTGGTAGCCACGCCGGTGTTCGGATCACGCGTCACCAGGCTGCAGAAGCGGTTGGCGTTGGGCACGTTGGCGGCGTTGAAGTCGGCAGTGTCGAAGCAACCGGTGATGATGTCGTTGGCGCTCAGCGACGTGATCACGTTGTTGATCTTGATGTCATACCAGTCGGCGGCGACGCGCAGGCCCGGGATCCATTCTGGGGCGAACACGATGCCGGCCGTCCACGACTTCGCCGTTTCGTTCTGCAGGCGGGTGCTGCCGTTGGTCGAACCCAGCGTATTGGTCGGCTGCTGGCGGAAAGTGTTCGGATCGGCACCCGGGTAGGCGGCGAAGAACGCCTGGCAGTTGCGGCGACGCACCGCCGGATTTGAGCCGCCGCTGATGTTGTCCAGCGAGCACACTTCCGGGATGTTGTAGTAGGCCGGCTGCTGGGTGGTGTAGAGCTCGGCGATGGAGGGCGCGCGCAGTGACTGGGTCTTGTTGCCGCGCAGCTGCAGGCCGGCGATCGGTTCGTACTGGATGCCGTAGGTGAACGCATTGAACGCGCCGGCGACGGAATTGTCGACGCGGCGGAACTTGGCGGTCAGGTCCAGGCGATGCAGGCCCGGGATATCCCAGTCGGGATTGAACAGCGGTGCCAGCACTTCGGCGAACACTTCATTGGTGTGGTACTCGCCTTCCGCCGCCTGGGTCGGCACTGAACGGCCCTGGCCCAGGCGCTGGTACTCGCTGGGGGTGAAGGAGCCTTCTTCGCGGCGGTGTTCGAAGCCGGCCGCCGCGGACAGCTCGCCGCCGGGAAGATCGAACAGGCCGCCGGATACCGACGCATTGATGACGGTCTGGCGGGTCTGCGCCTTGGCCACGGTCCGGGTGGAGACATAGTCCAGGGCTTCGCGCGACGCCTGGTTCTCGCCGAACAGATTCAGCGGGCGGCAGTTCGCATCGGCCGTGGTGCCCGGGCGGGTGGCATCACAGATGATGCGCCCGCTGGCGTCGGTGGTGACGTTGATCGCATTGATGAAGTTCTGCTGGATCAGGCCGGTGCCGAGGTAGTCGAAGTCACCGCGGCCGTGGGTGACGCTGGCTTCCCAGTTGAAGCTGCGCTTTCCGACCTCGAAGAAGCCGTTCAGGCCGAGCACCGCACGGGTCAGGCGGGTTTCGGTGCTGGCGTTGTTCATCGACAGGTCGCGCGAAGATCGCGACAGGCGGAACGAGGTGATGCCGTTGTCGGCGAGGATCTTGCGGGTTTCCGCACTGAGGAACGGATTGCTGGCGCTGAAGGTCAGTGCACCGCTGGCGGTACCGCCGCCGTCCAGGCGCGCATTGCCGAAGGACACCGCGTTGTAGACGTTCTGGTCGAGGGTTTCGCGGGCGGTCGCTTCGTATCGCGAAAGTTCGAAGAAGCCGCGCACGTTGTCGGTGAAGTCGAAGCTGCCGGTGGAGAATACCGAGCGTCGTTCGAGGTCGGCGATCAGCGGCACCGTCTCGAACAGGTTCAGGCCGTCACCGCCGGAGGCGTTGCCGCCCGCGTAGCTGGTGCCGGGATTGAACTCGACCAGCTTGCCCTCGTTGTTGAACTGCCACAGTTTGTCTTTGTTCGGGCCGAAGCCAAGGATGTCGCCCAGGCCGTTGCGCGTGTAGCTGCCGGTGGCCGGCATCACCAGGCCACCGAAGGTCATGCTGGCAATGCGCCGGTTGCGGATCCAGACCTGGTCGGGGATACCATCGCGGGGCCCGGTGTTGAACGGAATGCTGCCGTCGATGCGGCCATCATTGGTCGGCCGGCGCAGGGGCTGGGCAGTGGCATTGGCCGCCGTGGGATTGGCCTGCAGGCTGTAGCCCTGGCGGTAGAAATCGCGTTGCAGCGCGTTCACCCCATCGGCGTTGTCCAGCTCGGCGGCAACCACGATGTGGCCACGGCCATCAGCGAAGTCGGTACCGAAGATGGCCGACCAGGAGTAGCGCTCGTTGTCGTTCTTGCTGGTCCTGCCGTAGCCCAGCTCGACTTCGGCACCCTCGAACCGGTCGCGCAGGATGATGTTGTTGACGCCGGAAATCGCATCCGAGCCATAGGTGGGTGCACCGCCAACGCTCAGGCTTTCAATGCGTTGCACCATGACGCTGGGAATGGCGTTCATGTCGACCTGGATGCCCGAGCCGCCGCCGGCTCCGAAGATGGTGGGCGGTGTAGAGGTGACGAAGCGGCGTCCATTGACCAGGGTCAGCAGGCGATTGCTGCCCAGCCCGAACTTGCTGGCGAAGTTGACGCCCGCACCGAAACCGGCCTGGTCGCCGCGCGAACTGACGCCGGCACTGACCCCGGGAATCCGGGTCAGGGCATCGATGAGGTTGGTGTCGCCATAGTTCTCGATCGATTCACGGCTGACCACCGCGGCGGGCTCGAGCGTGTCGAAACCGGCGCGGTAGATGCGCGAGCCGGTGACGGTCATCCGGTCCAGCTGCACGGGGGTCTTGCTGCTGGTGGGCTCGGCCTTCTGTTCCTGCGTGGCGGCCTGCTGCGCCATGGCCGGTGCGGCGGCCACCAGCACCAATGCCGAACCCAGCGCGACAGACAAGCGACTGCGGGCGAACAACGGTCGGTACATGATTTCTCCCTGGTCACGCCAATGTGACTCGGGGGTAAACGCGGGCGGAAGGCAGGCACCCTACGTCATGAAAAAGTAACAAATGAATCTATTTATTGTTCATTCATATACTGGGCTGATCTGTCCCTGGGGCATGCCTCGGCAGCACCAGATCGCTTCATTCGCCCCTGTGTGTATACTATCCCCCAGTATAGTTCCGAGGTGGCCCCGCCATGCCGCACTCCCCCGAAGAGAAGAAGAAGGTCCTGGCCCGCGTGCGCCGTATCCGCGGCCAGTGCGATGCGCTGGACCGCGCGCTGGAAGCCGGTGCCGACTGCGGGCCGGTGCTGCAGCAGATCGCCGCCATCCGTGGCGCGGTCAATGGCCTGATGTCCGAGGTGATGGAGGCCCATTTGCGCGAGGAGTTCGGCCAGCCTGCGGCCTCCGATGAACAGCGCGCCGAACGCGTGCGCGACATGAGCGCATTGATCCGCTCGTACCTGAAGTAAGCGATGGCGCATCACCGCGCCATGCATCCCGTTTTCCCTATGTCTGGAGAGTCCACCATGAAGTCCCGTGCCGCCGTCGCCTTTGGTCCCGGCCAGCCGCTGCAGATCGTCGAGATCGACGTCGCCCCGCCGAAGAAGGGCGAGGTGCTGGTCAAGATCACCCACACCGGTGTCTGCCATACCGATGCCTTCACCCTGTCCGGCGATGATCCGGAAGGCCTGTTCCCGGTGGTGCTGGGCCATGAAGGCGCCGGCATCGTGGTGGAGGTCGGTGAGGGCGTGACCAGCGTCAAGCCCGGCGACCACGTGATTCCGCTGTACACCGCCGAGTGTGGCGAGTGCCTGTTCTGCAAGAGCGGCAAGACCAACCTGTGCGTGTCGGTGCGTGCCACCCAGGGCAAGGGCGTGATGCCCGACGGCACCAGCCGCTTCAGCTACAACGGCGAGCCGCTGTACCACTACATGGGTTGCTCGACCTTCAGCGAGTACACCGTGGTGGCCGAAGTCTCGCTGGCGAAGATCAATCCGGACGCGAACCCGGAGCACGTCTGCCTGCTCGGTTGTGGCGTCACCACCGGCATCGGCGCGGTGCACAACACCGCCAAGGTGCAGGAAGGCGACAGCGTGGCGGTGTTCGGCCTGGGTGGCATCGGCCTGGCGGTGATCCAGGGTGCGCGCCAGGCCAAGGCCGGCCGCATCATCGCGGTGGACACCAACCCGTCCAAGTTCGAACTGGCGCGCGAATTCGGCGCCACCGACTGCATCAACCCGAAGGACTACGACAAGCCGATCCAGCAGGTCATCGTCGAGATGACCACCTGGGGCGTGGACCACAGCTTCGAGTGCATCGGCAACGTCAACGTGATGCGCGCGGCGCTGGAATGCGCGCACCGTGGCTGGGGCCAGAGCGTGGTGATCGGCGTGGCCGGTTCGGGCCAGGAGATCTCCACCCGTCCGTTCCAGCTGGTGACCGGGCGCAAGTGGATGGGCACCGCCTTCGGCGGCGTGAAGGGCCGCAGCCAGTTGCCGGGCATGGTGGAGGACGCGATGAAGGGCGATATCGAACTGGCACCGTTCGTCACCCACACCATGGACCTGGACAAGATCAACGAAGCCTTCGACCTGATGCACGAAGGCAAGTCGATCCGTTCGGTGGTCCACTACTGAGCCGTGTCATGGGCTGGCTGGATGCCCTGCGCCGGCCGCGTGCGGAAGACCCGCGCGCGGCCCTGGTGGTTCCGATCGAGCAGGCGTTGCGTGCGCTGGGTTGGGTAGTGGGGGAGGTGGGGCCACCGCGTGCGGTGACCTCGGCCTTCGGCAGCGACGATGGCATGCCGTTCGAGCAGTGGCTTGCGCAGGTATTCCTGCCGCGCCTTCATGAAGCGCGCGCAGCCGGACAGTGGCCGCCGCGCAGCGATGTGGCCGTGGCGGCCTGGCGCAATCTTGATGGCCAGCCTGGCGTCGAATCGTTGCTGCGCCTGCTGGCGCAGCTGGATGAACGGATCAACAAAGGCATCCACGCCGCGCGTGGATAAGCCGACCAAGGTCGGCATCTACCAGAAGCACGCGTGCGCTGACGCGCCGCGCAGGAGAGCACCATGGAACGTATTGAACACCGCGCCTGTTTCGGCGGCTGGCAGGACGTCTACCGGCATCATTCCACCACGCTGGGCTGCGACATGCAGTTCGCCGTGTACCTGCCGCCGCAGGCGGAAACGCAGAAACTGCCGGTGCTGTACTGGCTGAGCGGGCTGACCTGCACCGAGCAGAACGTCATCACCAAGGCGGGCGCGCAGCGCTACGCGGCCGAGCATGGCGTGATCATCGTCGCGCCCGATACCAGCCCACGCGGCGATGACGTGGCCGATGCCGAGGGCTATGACCTGGGCAAGGGGGCGGGGTTCTACCTCAATGCCACCCGTGCACCGTGGGCGAAGCACTACCGCATGCACGACTACGTGGCGCAGGAACTGCCGGCACTGATCGAGGCGAATTTCCCGGTCACCGATGCGCGCGGCATCAGCGGCCACTCGATGGGCGGTCACGGTGCGCTGGTGATCGCGCTGCGCAACCCGGGGCGCTACCGCAGCGTGTCGGCGTTCTCGCCGATCGTTGCGCCCAGCCACGTGCCGTGGGGGCAGAAGGCCTTCCACGCCTACCTGGGCGACAACCCGGCGGACTGGGCGCAGTGGGATGCCAGCGAACTGGTCGCCGTGGCCACTGAGCGCCTGCCGTTGCTGGTCGACCAGGGCGAGGCGGACGAATTCCTGCAGACCCAGCTGCAACCGCAGCGCCTGCAGCAGGCCTGTGATGCCGCCGGTCATCCGCTGACCCTGCGCCTGCAGCCGGGCTACGACCACAGCTACTACTTCATCGCCAGTTTCATCGGCGAGCACATCGCCCACCACGCCTGCGCCCTGCACGGCTGACGGCTTTCCGGTAGTGCTGGCGCTGCTGTATGTGCTGTGCCACGGCCTGGTCGTGGCCCTGTGGCCGGGTCCCGCCGGTGCGGGTTCCTTCGGGTTCCTCACGGGCGCCCCGTTGCTGGCGGCGGCGGCCTGCCTGTGGCGGGCGCGCCGCGACCGTGCCGCGCTCGGCTGGCGCGCCACCGCCCTGGCGCTGCTGCTCTGGGCGAGTGGCATGGCCGTCAACATGATCGATGCGCTCGGTGCCGGCCGTGCCGATGTCACGCCGCAGGCCAGCCTGTTCCTGTATGTGCTGTACGGCGTGCCGCTGGTGTTCATCCTGGCCCGTGCACGCCGCGAGCGGCTGAGCATCAGCCTGATCGACGCGGCGATGGCCGCGTTGCTGGGCGTGCTGTTCTTCGTGCATGCGCAGTCGTTCGCCGCGCGCGTCGACATCGACGACCACGCGTTGTCCAACATGCAGCGCATGTTCGATATCCAGAATCTGTGCATTGCCGGGTTCGCGGTGGTGCGCTGGCTGGTGGGCGACGTTCCGGAGCGGCGCAACTTCTTCCGCGCGCTGGCGATCTACGCGGTGGGCTACCTGATGGTGGCGTACTACATCAACCACTACACCTCGGAACAGTCCTTCGGTGCCTACAACGATCTGCTGATCGACCTGCCGTTCCTGCTGCTGGCGTTGCTGGCGATGAGCCAGGCGCCAGCGCCGACGTTCGTGATGCACCCGAGGCTGGGCAGAACGGTGCAGGCGGCGGGGCCGATGATCCTGCCATTGCTGCTGCTGGTGGTCGGTACCCTGGTGGTTGATCATGCGCGGCCGCTGGCGGTCACTGGCTTCGTGGTGGCAACGCTGGGCTTCGGCGTGCGCAGCATCCTGTTGCAGGTGGACCTGATGGAACGGCAGGCATCGCTGGACCAGCTCGCTCGGCAGGATGGCCTGACCGGTGTGGCCAACCGGCGTGAGTTCGATGCACTGCTGCTGGCGGAATGGAACCGTGCGCGGCGCAGCGGCAGCGAGCTGGGGCTGCTGTTGCTGGACATCGACCATTTCAAGGTCTTCAACGACCGCCACGGACATCCGGCCGGGGACCGCTGCCTGCAGGCCGTGGCCACGGTCCTGAAGATCAGTGCCGGCCGTGCCGGTGACAGTGTTGCCCGTTACGGCGGCGAGGAATTTGCGGTGATCGTGCCCGGAAGCCCGCTGTCGGGCGTGCTGGCGCTGGCCGAGCGCCTGCGTGAGGCGGTGGCGGCGCTGCCACTGCCCGAAGGGTCGGTCAGTATCAGCATCGGCGTGGGCTACCTGCACCCGCCGGCTCTGGCCAGCGCCGACCAGTTGCTGGCGGATGCCGATGCCGGCCTGTACGCCGCCAAGCGTGCCGGTCGCAACCAGGTGATCCTGCATGCGCACGTGCTCGACGATGAAGGCAGTGCGCACGGCAGGATGGATTGCTGAGCGCGCCAGGTGCCCGGTCCCCGTGCGTGATTGCGCACGGGCGGCGCGGCCGGGTCAGCGCTGCCGCAACCAGCCAGTGGGATCGAGCAGCCTCAGCCCGACCGGTGACAACGAGCGCTGGCGCAACGGCAGGTTTGCCGCCTGCACGGCCATCGCACAGCGCGCCAGCTGCTGGCGCAACGGTGCCAGCGTGTCATCTTCGCGCGGGCGTGCATGCCGCCACTGGGCGATGCGTAGCAGGCAGACCAGCAGGTCCAGTTCGCTGGCCGCGATGAACGGTGAGCCAGCGGGCAGCAGGTCGATCGGGGCGGTGGGCGTGGCCAGCAGCGGCAGCAGGCCGACGAACGCGTCGCAGCCTTCGGGATCAATACCGAGGCTGCTCAGCTGGGCGAGTCCATCGGCCTGTTGATCAGGATCGTGCAGCTGGCGTATCGCCGCCAGCAGTGCCTGTTCGCCGCGGCCGAACTGGCGGCCGAAGGCGCGGTAGTTGACGCGGGTGGGAAACAACGGGGAACGGGAGGCCATGGTTGCTAGGGTTGTGGGTCGCGGGTTTCCACCAGCACGGGACAGGGCGCGTGGTCGATGGTCCATTGCCCGATCGAGGGTTCGAACAGGCGTTCCAGGCGGGACAGGTGGCGGTGGCCGATGACGATCAGGTCGCACTTCAGGCGCCGGGCCTGCTCGCTGATCACTTCGCCCGGGTCACCCGAGGGAATCTGCGCGATGGCGTCGACGCCGCGCTCGCGCAGCTCGGCCAGGGCTTCGGCCAGCACCGCTTCGGCCCGCGAGCGCTGGCGGGCGGCTTCCGGGTACTCGATGCGGTCGGCTTCGCTGGCATCGGCCGCCAGCGCGAATTCGGGGTCGAGCACGCACAGCAGGTGCAGGCGGCTGTGGGGGCCGGCGATGGCTGCGGCCAGGTCCAGCACGCGTGCGTGCTGGGGGCCACCGTCCAGGGCGACCAGCAGGGTATTGAACATGGATGTCTCCTTGGCAGGCCGGGGATGGTCGCCGATGTCACTGCGCGCACCCATGCCGTGCGCGGCAGTCAATGAATGCGTAAAACGCAATCCGCTGTGGTTACAAGTGTCGTAGAGTCATCTGATTTACTGGAGACTGTCATGCCCCTGCCGGACCTGAACCTGTTGCTGGCACTGGACGTGCTGATTGACGAATGCAGCGTGGCCGCCGCCGCGCGGCGGATGAACCTGAGCGCGCCGGCGATGAGCCGTACCCTGGGCCGGATCCGCACCGCGCTGGGCGACCCGGTGCTGGTGCGTGCCGGCCGCGGTCTGGCCCCCACGCCCCGCGCGCTGCAGCTGCGTGAGCAGGTCCGCGATGTGATCGAGCAGGCCCACCGTGTGTTCAACGCCGGTCGCGAGATCGACCTGCGCACCCTGGAGCGCACCTTCAATGTCCGCGCCAATGATGTCTTCATCGGTGGATTCGGCGGACGCCTGCGTGAACTGTTCCGCCAGCAGGCGCCGCGTGCGGTACTGCGCTTCGTGCCCGAGGGCGATACCGACGACGACGCGATGGCGCAGGGCCGGATCGACCTGTACATCAGCACCGCCGGCAAGCATGCACCCGATACCAAGGTGCAGAACCTGTTCAGTACCTCGTTCATGGGCGCCGCGCGCGAAGATCATCCGTTGTTCGATGAGGAGATCAGCGCCGAGCGTTTTGCTGCCTGCGACCACATCGCGGTGTCGCGGCGGGGGCTGCCGCGTGGCCCGATCGATGACGACCTGGCCACGCTGGGCCTGCAGCGGCGGGTGGCGCTGATCAGCCCGACCTTCCACGGCGCGATCTTCGCTGCCGCCGAGTCGGACCTGATCCTGCCGCAGATGCCGAGCGTGATGCTGGAGCGGATCGTCAGCATGCGCCTGCCGCTGCGCCTGTTCCCGCTGCCGATCCCGGTGCGCACCGCCGCCATCGTCCAGGCCTGGCACCCGCGGCTTGACAACGATGCTGCGCACCAGTGGCTGCGGCGCTCGATCAAGACCATGTGCGAAAGCGCAGGGGAGGCTCCGCGCTGACACTTTCATGCGTGCGCGTGACGCACGCCTGGGATGCGGGCTGCGCCATTTTTCGCAGGGTACCAGCTCCCTAGACTGCGCTCCCCGGAGTTTCACTGAGCGCATTCCAATGACCCCCAACATGCCGTGCACTGCACGGATCGGTGCCCGGCGATGAGTACGCCGGCCGCCGCTGTCCCGGCCGCTGCTGCGCCCCGTCCTGCCGCCGCCCCCGGGCTCGACCGCCGCGTTCTGGTCGGCCTGTGTGGCGTGCTGCTGGCGGTGCTGGTGTCGGGCTTCAACGAGAACATCACCAAGGTCGCCCTGGCCGACATCCGCGGTGCGATGGGTTTCAGCGTCGATGACGGCAGCTGGATCGTCGCCCTCTACAGCGCGATGTCGGTCAGCGCGATGGCCTTCGCCCCGTGGTGTGCCGCCACCTTCTCGCTGCGCCGCTTCGCGCTGGCGATGATCGGTGGCTTCATGGTGCTGGGCGTGCTCTGCCCGCTTGCCCCGAACCTGCAGGTGTTCCTGCTGCTGCGCGCGCTGCAGGGGCTGTGTGGTGGTGCGCTGCCGCCGCTGCTGATGAGCGTGGCACTGCGCTTCCTGCCGCCGGGCATCAAGCTGTATGGCCTGGCGGGTTACGCGTTGACCGCTACCTTCGGCCCGAGCATGGGCACGCCGCTGGCCGCGTTCTGGGTCGAGCAGGTGGGCTGGCACTGGGCGTTCTGGCAGATCGTGCCGTACTGCCTGGCTGCCATGGCGATGGTCAGCTGGGGCCTGCCGCAGGACCCGCTGCGGCTGGAGCGTTTTGCCCAGTTCGATGGCGTGGGCCTGGCGCTGGGCCTGCCGGCGCTGGTGCTGCTGGTGCTGGGCCTGGTGCAGGGCCCGCGCCTGAACTGGTTCGACTCGCCGATGATCACCCTGATGATCGGTGGCGGCGCCGGCCTGATGGTGCTGTTCATGATCAATGAATGGTTCCACCCGCTGCCGTTCTTCAAGCTGCAGCTGCTGGCCAACCGCAACCTCAGCTACTCGCTGGTGACGCTGGGCGGCGTGCTGTTCGTGCTGCTGGCAGTGATCTCGATTCCCTCCGGATTCCTGGCCAGCGTGCAGGGCTACCGGCCATTGCAGACCGCACCGATGCTGCTGTGGGTGGCGCTGCCACAGGTGATCGCACTGCCGTTGGTGGCGGCGTTGTTGAACATCCGCGCAGTGGATTGCCGCTGGGTGCAGGCCACCGGCCTGGCGATGCTGGCGCTGGCCTGCTGGCTGGGCTCGCACCTGGATGTGGCCTGGATCCGCGACAACTTCCTGTGGGTACAGCTGCTGCAGGTATTCGCCCAGCCGATGGCGGTGTTGCCGCTGCTGATGCTGGCCACTGGCGGGCTGGCACCGCAGGACGGTCCGTTCGCCTCGGCGTGGTTCAACACGGTCAAGGGCTTTGCTGCCGTGCTCGCCAGCGGCGTGCTGGATGCCGTCGCCCAGGGCCGCCGTCATTTCCATTCCACCGTACTGGTCGACCGCCTTGGCGAGCAGCCGTGGCTGGCCGAGGGCCCGCAGCTGGGTGCGCGCCTGCATGCACAGGTGCAGGCGCTGACCTCGGCCGACCTGTACTGGGTGGTCGCGCTGGTGGCGCTGGCCTTCATTCCCCTCATTGCCTGGATGCCCACCCGCATCCATCCGCCACGTGCCGTGGCCTGAACCTTTCGCAGGAACCCCCTCATGACGATCAATCGAACCACTCTCAATACCGGCCTGGGCCTGGGCGTGCTGGCCCTGGCCATCGGTGCCTGGCTGCTGCTGCGCGACGGCGGTCACCAGACCACCAACAATGCCTATGTCGTTGCCGACTACACGCTGGTTGCGCCGAAGATTCCCGGCTTCGTCAGTGCCGTGGAAGTAGAGGACAACCAGTCGGTGAAGGCGGGCGACGTGCTTGCCCGCATCGACGACCGCGACTACCAGGTGGCCCTGCAGGCGGCCCGTGCAGACCTCGCCAACGCCCGTGCACAGCTGGCCAACGCGCAGGCCGCACTGGCCCAGCAGGACTCGCTGATCGAACAGGCCAGGGCCAGTGTCGATGTCAGCCGTTCCGAACTGACCCTGGCCAGCGCCGACCAGCAGCGTTACCGCGAGCTTGCCCGTGATGGCGCCGGTACCGTGCAGAACGCCCAGCAGGCGCAGTCGAAGCAGGCCGTGGCCAGTGCGCATCTGCAGCAGGGCCAGGCCGCGCTGTCGACCGCACGCCAGCGCACCGACATCCTCAGCGCTGGCGTGCAGGCCGCACAGGCGGCGGTACAGCGTGCAGAAGCGGCGCAGGCGCGTGCCGAACTGGACCTGTCGCACACCGTGCTGCGCGCGCCGATCGACGGCATGGTCGGCCGCCGTGCGGTACGCGTGGGCGCTTACCTGACCCCGGGTACGCCGGTGGCTGCGGTGGTACCGCTGAAGCGCGCCTTCGTGGTCGCCAACTTCCAGGAAACGCAGATGACCCGCATGCAGGCCGGCCAGCAGGTTGAACTGAAGGTGGACGTGTTCCCGGGCAAGCCGCTGCGCGGGCACATCGACAGCATCGCACCGGCCACCGGCGTCACCTTCGCCGCCGTCGCACCGGAAAACGCCACCGGCAACTTCACCAAGGTGGTGCAGCGCATTCCGGTCAAGATCGTGCTGGAACCCGGCCAGCCACTGCTGGACCAGCTGCGTGCCGGCATGTCGGTGGAAGCCAGTGTTGACCTGGGCAGCCGCGCCCGCGCGCAGAGTGTGCAGCACAGTCCGGGCCACAAGAGCGGGGAGGGTGCATGAGCGCAGTCACCCTGTTCCGCACCTTCGTTGCGGCCAGCCTGTGCACGGCCCTGGCTGCCTGCACGATGGGTCCGGACTTCGTACGCCCGCAGGCGGAACTGCCCAGCCACTGGCAGGGTGAGGCGGTCGCCGGCAACGCCATCGACCAGGACGCGGCCTGGTGGGCCGGCTTCGACGATCCACTGCTGGGGCAGCTTGCCGGCCAGGTGCTCGCGGCCAACCTGGACCTGCAGCTGGCCGCCAACCGCGTGCAGCAGAGCCGCGCCGCACGTGGCATCACCGCCGCCGATCGCCTGCCCAGCGTCAGCGCGAGCGCCAGTGGCGTGCGTGCACGCAACAGCGAGGTGGGCCTGAATGATCCGTCCGGCAACGGCGGCCGTGATGACTACGGGCTGTTCCAGGCCGGCATCGGCCTGAGCTGGGAACTGGACCTGTGGGGGCGTGTGCGCCGCCAGGTGGAAGCGGCCGACGCACGCGTGCAGATCGCCGAGGAGGATGCACACGCGGTGCGCATCGCGCTGCTGGCGGAAACCGCGCGTGATTACCTGCAGCTGCGCGCGACGCGGCAGCTGCTGGCGATCACCGAGGACAACCTCAGCATTGCCCTCGACATGAAGCGCCTGACCGAGGCACGCCAGCAACAGGGCGTGGCCAGCACGCTGCAGGTGTCCAGCGCGTCCGCGCAGGTGGCATCGCTGCAGGCCCGCATCGCGCCGCTGCGGCATCGTGAATCGCAGCTGCGCAATGCGCTGGCGTTGCTGCTGGCGCAGCCGCCGCAGGCGCTGGACGCGCAGCTGCAGGATGCACGCCGCGACTGGCCGGCGCTGCCGGCCGTAGCGGTGGGGGTGCCCAGCGAACTGGCCGAGCGTCGCCCGGACATCCGTCGTGCCGAAGCGGCACTGCATGCGGCAACCGCCGGCATCGGCGTGGCCAAGGCCAGTTTCCTGCCGCGCATCACCTTGAATGGCGACGCTGGGTTCCAGGCCAAGCAGCTGGATGATCTGGATGGGTGGAACGCGCACCGCTTCAGCATCGGGCCGTCCATCAGCGTACCGATCTTCCAGGGCGGGCGGCTGAAGGCCAACCTCGCGCTGAGCAGGCTGCAGCAGCAACAGTCGGCGCTGCAGTTCCGCCGTACCGTGCTGCAGGCCTGGCATGAAGTGGACGACGCCATCGATGGCTATGCCGCCGAGCAGCAGCGCACGGTGCAGCTGCATGTGGCGGTGGACGAGAGCGAGAGCGCACTGGGCGCGGCGCGCCGGCAGTACCAGGCTGGCGTGGTCGACATGCTGGATGTGCTGACCACCCAGCGCATCGCGCTGGACAACCAGGCTGCACTGGCCAACAGCCAGGCCACGGCTGCTATCGCGCGGGTGGAGCTGTACCGCGCGCTGGGCGGCGGCTGGTAGTGCCGGCCGCTGGCCGGCACCTCCATGGATGTTGCGGTTGCCGGCCAGCGGCCGGCACTACCGTGTGCCCCGGTAGTTGCCAACCTTGGTTGGCAGCTCTTTTAGGAAGCGCCAACCAAGGTTGGCATCTACCAGAGCGGGGCCTCAACGCACGTCGCGCAGTTCCCAATGGTGGCCTGCCAGCAGGCGCAGGCGCTGCTTGAACACGTCACTGTCGATGCGGGTGGTGGCCACCAGGTTGATGCGCAGGTCCTTCTGCTCGCCGGTCACGGTGGCATCCGGATCGGTCACGCCCCACTGCGGTTCCACCGCGTCCGGGTCAGGCTGCTTGGCCTTCCAGCGCTCGAACAGGCTGCCATTGCGCAGCGCATCCTGCAGCTCTTCGGCGAAACCGGCGGCGCCCTGCGAATGGAAGGACAGGTCAGGGTCATTGCCGCGGGCCTTGGACGGGTCGGGCAGGCTGATGTGGTACTGCGCAGGCATGGAGTTCTCCTTGAAGTGCGGGAAGACTGGCATAACCGCGGTGGAATCGATGTGCAGATCCGCGCCGCGTCGGGGCCTCACTCGAACCGATGCGGCCCATCGGCGAAGCCCACGGTGACCGCGCCCTTGCCGACGTTGACCATGCCGGTCAGGCTCATCACCGATTCGTACACGGTCACGCCATGGGTGGCGCAGACCTCTTTCAGCTGTGCATAGCCGGGCAAGGTGCGCAGCTCTTCCAGCTCACCGCCGTAGCTGACGCACACCGTCGGTGTCATCAGCCCGGCGCGTACGCGCTGGCCAACTACCGCGAACAACTTCTGCACGGCGTTGTCGAAGCCCTTGATCTTGGCCACCGGTCCGGTCTCGCCGCGGTAACCGTGCAGCACCGGCTTGATGTCCAGCGCACTGCCCAGTGCGGCGCTGAGCAGGCCGACACTGCGGTCGCCCTTGTGCCGCGCACGCGCGCGCATGTAGTACAGGTCGCGGGTGACCATGTAGCCGTGCACGTTGCTGGCCAGCTCCTCCAGCCGCTCGCGGATCTGCTGCACGCTGGCGTTGCTGTCGCGCAGGCGCACCGCTTCCACTGCGGTCACCGCCTGCGCGGCGAACAGGTTCTGGGTGTCGAGCACGCGCAGCGCGAACGGCGAGTTGTAACCCGCTGCCTGCCGCACCGGCTTGTAGTCGTTGAGGATGGCGAAGCTGGCCTGCAGCGCGTTGTCATGGATCGGGCTGCGGGTCTTGGTGATGGTCATGCAGAACACGTGGTCGTAATCGATCACCAACTGCTGCAGGAACAGGTCGCGGATCTGGTTGACGCTGAAGGGGATGGTTTCCGCTTCAGCACCGTGTTCGGCCACGTGCGCGTGCAGGAAGCTCAGTGTGGCCTGTTCATCGCGATGATCGGCCAGCACCGCTTCGCCGATGCGTACGGTGATCGGCAGCAGCACGATGTTGTGGGTGGCGATGAAGTCCGGCGGCAGGTCGCAGGCCGAGTCGACGACGATTCCGATGCGCATCCGCGGCTCCCCCTCCAGGGCGGTTGTAGGTTCGGAAACGTGAAATCTATCTCAAATCCCAGCCAGGCGCGCGAGGGAAACGCGCCACGCCCTGTTCAGCGACTGCGCTGCACCGCCACCGGCAGGGTGGCCAGGCGCAGCCATTCGGGCTGCCGCAGCAGGTCAGGATCGGCCAGAACGGCAGCCATCAGCGGGTGCGAGTCGTTGCCCCAGAACAGCTCCTCATCGATAGCCAGGGTCGGCACACCGAACACCCCGGCGCTGATCGCGGCCTCGGTGTTACGGCGCAGCTGCTCCTTCACCGCCGGGTCGGCGATGGCGCTGGCGACATCGTCAATACCCAGCTGTGCGGCCGGTTCGCGCAGGGCGTCAGGGCTGTCGGCCGCGTTGC
Source organism: Stenotrophomonas mexicanensis (assembly GCF_032911605.1). Lineage (NCBI taxonomy): Bacteria > Pseudomonadati > Pseudomonadota > Gammaproteobacteria > Lysobacterales > Lysobacteraceae > Stenotrophomonas > Stenotrophomonas mexicanensis. Next base: position 22,780 of record NZ_JAWJTG010000033.1, on the reverse strand, counting down.
CGTCGCGCCAGATCCAGTCGAACAGGACGTCCACCGCCTGCACGCTGGCACCGGCGGCCAGGCACAGGCGCAGGGCGGGCAGCGGGTTGAACGGATGGCCGGGCGGGAATCGCAGCGGTGTGCCCTCGGCCTGCGCGGTCCACAGCAGCTGGCGGTAGATGAAGCGGCGCTTGGCCGGAATCTCGGCCGGCCCCAGGTTGCCCAGGTGATGCAGCACCGCACCGAAGGCGATCGGCACGGTCTGGATCTGCGCGAACTGCGGCAGCTGCTTCAGCTTCTGCCAGTGCAGGTAGGAGTAGGGCGAGATGAGGTCGAAGTACCAGCGCAGTGTCGCCATCGGTGTGTCCTCGTGTGCGGTCAGGGCTGCGCGTTGCGCTGCAGGTAGCGGTCACGCAGTTCGGTCTGGCGCGAGCGCATCGGCATCGCACGGCCGCCCAGCCAGACCTGCTCGGCATAGTGCGCCACGTCCAGCGGATCGCCCTCCCACAGCACCAGGTCGGCGCGCTTGCCGGGCTCGATGCTGCCGATCTGGTCGGCCACCCCAAACGCCTGTGCAGGCACCCGGGTCAGCCCGGCCAGGCCATCGGCCCACGGCAGGCCGTTGGCCACCGCGTTGCCGGCCAGCTGGCGCATCTTGCGCGCGTTGTGGGTGGCGTCGCCGCGCTGCACGAACGACACCGGCACGCCGGCACGCTGCAGGCGCGCGGCGTTTTCCAGGGTGGCGCCGATCTGGTCGAAGCTGGCCGGCAGGTTGGCCAGCACGTCGACGAACACCGGTACGTGCGCAGCGGCCAGCTCTGGGGCTACCTGCCAGGCTTCGCTGGCACCGGCGATGGCGATCTTCACCTTTTCGCGGGTGGCCCAGCGCAGCAGCTGGCGGATATCGGAGGCGCGATCCACCTCCACCACGATGCGGCCCTGGCCGGCCAGGTAGCGACTGAGTGTGCGGCGTCCGGCTGGCGTCAGCAGCGCGTGCGGCGAGTCCGCAGCCACCTGTCCGCGTGCTTCGTCGATCATCTGCTGCAACAGCATCCATTGCGCGGCGCGCGAATGCCCGGTCAGTTCGGAGGCGGCCGCGCCGATGCGCAGGAACAGGGCACGCGGGCCGATCGGATCGGTGCTGCCATCGAGCCGCATCACGCCGCCCTGGCCGGCCACGAAACCACCGCCGGTGGCAGCGCCCAGCGCAGTGAAGCCGATGCCTTCCAGCCGCGTGACCGGAATCAGCACTGAGGCCGGGTTGTAGGCGAGGGTGACGTCGAATTCCGGCCGCAGTGGCTGCTCACCGAGCTTCAGCGAACTGTCCACCGTGCTCGATTCACCCGACACTTCTTCGATACCGGTCTCGGTGATGCCACCGAACAGTGCCGGTGTCAGGGGACGGCCATTGGCCTCGACCACGCTGGCGCCGGCCGGCGCCGACAGGCCGTTGCCCACCGCGCGGATGATGCCGCCCTGCACCAGCACATCGGCGTTCTGCAGGCTGCCACGCGTGCTGGCCGTATGCACGGTCGCGTTGCGCACCAGCAGGTCCTGCGCCGAGGCTGCGGTTGTCATCAACAACAGCGCAACCACGGTAGCGCCGTGCCATGCCCGGCGACGCTTGTTCAACACGCCCATCAGCGCACCTCCTGGCCAAGCTGGAAATCGGAACGCGGCGTCGCTGCCGGTGCACTGCGGTCGTACAACCTGCGGCCATCAATGAAGACCTGCTCGGCCAGCGCGTACGAGCTGAAGGGATTGCCGTTCCAGACCACCACATCGGCCATCTTGCCGACCTCCAGGGTGCCGGTCTGGCCTTCAATGCCCAGTGCCTTGGCGGCGTTGGCGGTCATCCAGGTGATGGCATGTTCGGGCGTGATCTCCGGCATGCGCGCGCGGCGCGCGGACGCCATCACCTTGGCCGCTTCCTGGTTCAGGCGCTGGATGCCTTCGGGTGAGTCGGAGTGGACGATGGCGCAGCTGTTCTTCGGCCGGTCGACCAGCGCGATGTTCTCCGGGATACCGTCGAAGGCTTCCATCTTGAAGCCCCACCAGTCGGCCCACAGCGCACCGCAGACGCCGTCGGCGGCCAGCCGGTCGGCCAGCTTGTAGGCCTCCACGCCGTGGTGGAAGGCGGCTACCTTGAAGCCGAATTCCTTGGCCAGATCGAGCATGGTGGCCATCTCGTCGGCGCGGTAGCAGTGGATGTGCACGCGGATGTCGCCTTCGATCGCACCGGCCAGCGTGTCCAGCTTGAGATCGCGCTTGCCGCCGGCATCACCGGCGCTGTCGCCCTTGTCGCTGCCGAACCAGCCCTTGCGCTTGGCCGGCTTCGGCTTGTTCTTGGCGATGTAGTCGGCGGCATCGATGAAGGCGGCGCGGTAGCCGGCCACGTTGCCCATGCGCGTGGCTGGGGTCACGCCCTTGCCTTCGCCATAGACCCGCTTGGGGTTCTCGCCGCAGGCCATTTTCAGGCCCCAGGGTGCACCGGGGAACTTCATCGCCTGGTAGGTCACCGCGGGTACGTTCTTGAGGGTCACGCCGCGGCCACCCACCAGATTGGCCGAGCCCGGCAGCACCTGCATGCTGGTCACGCCGCCGGCCAGCGCGGTGGCGAAGCCCGGGTCCTGCGGCCACACCGAGTGTTCGGCCCAGACGTTGGCGGTGACCGGTGCGGTCATCTCGTTGCCGTCGCTGTGCGCGCCGACGCCGGGGCTGGGGTACACGCCCAGGTGCGAGTGCACGTCGATCAGGCCAGGGGTGACCCACTTGCCCTGCGCATCGATGCGGGTGACACCGGCATCGGCCTGCAGCTGGCGGCCAACGGCGACGATGCGGCCCTCGCGCAGCAGCACGTCGGCATTGTCCAGGCGCTGGCCGGTGCCGGTCAGCACGGTGGCGTTCTGGATCAGCACCGGCGCATCGGGATGCGCCTGGTAGGTGCTGGGGTAGGGATCGGCGACGAAGCGCGAGGCGCCCACCGCCGGAGCCGTGCTCAATGAAAGCAGTGCCAGGGCTACCCCGGCGCGCAACAACGTCGATGCCATGCAGTTCCCCTTGCAGCTGGTCCAACCGCCGACGCTAGCCCGGAGGCGGCGGGCTTGCCAAGTGACCTTCTTCACAGGCCTGTCGACGGTGGCTCGACGGCACCGGCCGGGTGGCTGAAAATACCCGGTCCCCCGCCGTACCGGACTGCCCATGAAGAGCAAGCAGGAAATCGTCGACAACTGGCTGCCGCGCTATACCGGCGTACCGCTGGACCAGTTCGGCCAGCACATTCTGCTGACCAACTTCGGCGGCTACCTGCATACGTTCTCCGAGCTGACCGGCGCGCCGGTCATCGGCCTGGACCGGCCGATGGCCAGTGCCACCATCGATGGCATCACCATGATCAACTTCGGCATGGGCAGTCCCAATGCCGCGATCATCATGGACCTTCTGTCGGCGGTGATGCCCAAGGCGGTGCTGTTCCTGGGCAAGTGCGGTGGTCTCAAGCGCAAGAACCAGCTGGGCGACCTGGTGCTGCCGATCGCGGCGATCCGTGGCGAGGGTACCTCGGGCGACTACCTGCCGCCGGAAGTACCGGCGCTGCCGGCCTTCGCGCTTCAGCGTGCGGTTTCGACCATGATCCGCGACCTCGGCCACGATTACTGGACCGGCACCGTCTACACCACCAACCGCCGGGTCTGGGAGCACGACGAGGCCTTCAAGGAGCGGCTGCGGGCGATGCGCTGCATGGCCATCGACATGGAAACGGCCACGGTGTTCGCCGCCGGCTTCGCCAACCACATCCCCAGCGGCGCGCTGCTGCTGGTTTCGGACCAGCCGATGATCCCGGACGGGGTCAAGACCGAGGCCTCCGATGCCAAGGTCAGCTCCCAGTTCGTGGAAAACCATATCCAGATCGGCATCGAGGCGCTTAAGCTTATCCGGCGCAACGGCAAGTCGGTCCGCCACCTGCGCTTCGACGAATGATGATGAAGGCCGGGCGCGGGGCGTCCGGGCCTGGGAGTAGGTAATGGACGTTGCCGCGCAAGTGGTGGAATTCTGGAAGGAGGCGGGCCCTGCGAAGTGGTTCGCCCGCGACGACGCGTTCGACGCGCAGTTCCGCCAGTTGTTTCTGGATGAGCATTTCGCCGCCGCTTCGCGCGGGCGCGAGCATTGGCTGGGCAGTGCCGAAGGGGCGCTGGCCCTGATGCTGCTGCTGGACCAGTTCCCGCGCAACTGCTTCCGGGGCACTGCCCATTCCTACGCCACCGATGGCCTGGCCCGGCACTACGCCATGCGTGCCATCGAGGAAGGCCTGGACCTGCAGCTGGTGCCGAAGCTGCGCGCCTTCATCTACCTGCCGTTCGAGCACTCCGAGGATCCGCTGGACCAGGACCGCTCGGTGGCGATGTTCGACGTGCTGGGTGACAAGGAATACCTGCAGTACGCCGAACTGCACCGCGACATCATCCGCCGTTTCGGGCGCTTCCCGCATCGCAACGCCGTGCTGGGCCGCATCCCCACGCCGGAAGAACTGGATTACCTGGCCGAAGGCGGGTTCGCCGGCTAAGAAAAAGGGGACGGAGGGAATTAAGTCGTTTTTGCCACAAACGACTTAATTCCCTCCGTCCCCTTTTTCAGTGCCGATCAGTACTTCGGCACGCCGTTGTCGACGTCTTCCGACCAGGCGTTGATGCCGCCGGTGACGTTGAACACCTTGGTGAAGCCCAGGGCGCGGAACTGCTCGGCGGCCTGCGCGCTGCGGCCACCGTGGTGGCACATGAAGGCCAGTGCGGTGTCCTTCGGCAGGGCTTCCAGCGCGGCGCGGCCGTTGCCGTCGAAGCTCTTGAACGGTACGCCGACGGCTGCGATGGCGCGCTCGTCGGCCGGGCGCACGTCCACCAGGGTGATGTTGCCGGCACGCACCAGGTCGTCGGCGTCGCGCACGCTGATTTCCTGCACCGGCTTGGGCGCGTTCGGGTTGTCGATCGCCAGGCCCTTGCCGCGGATGTCGTCCACCCAGTCGATGGTGATGCCGTTGGCGCGACGCGCGCTGGCCAGGTCGAACTGCACGCGCAGGCCGTTGGACTCGGCGGCAATCGCGCCTTCGTCGTGCGGGGCCAGCTGGAAGTTCGGCTGGAAACCGGCGTCGATGGACAGCTGCAGGGCAGCGCCTGGAGCATCGGCCAGCGCGCCCTTGAGCATTTCCACGGCGGCAGGAGTGACGGTGATGCTCGGCGGGGTACGGTCCGGCGCAGCCAGGCCCAGCACGCTGCTCAGCTCGCCGCTGGCGGCCATCTGCAGCACGATGTCGCTGCCGCCGACCAGTTCGCCGTCGATGTACAGCTGCGGGATGGTCGGCCAGTCGCCGTAGGCCTTGATGCCTTCACGGATTTCCTGGTCGGCCAGCACGTTGACGTGGGCGAACTCGACGCCGAGGTCCTGCAGGGCGCCCACGGCCTTGGCCGAGAAACCGCACTGCGGCATCGACGGCTGGCCCTTCATGAACAGCACGACGCGGTTGGCGTTGAGGATGGATTCGATGCGCGAACGCAGGGCGGGATCGAGGGACATGGACGTCGGGGTTCCGGGAATTCGAATCATCAATTCTAACCCCCATGGCATCATGGGGGATGAGCAACGCAGGAACATTGCATCGCATCCCGGCCCGCCCCTGGCGCTGGCTGCCCTGGCTGGTGGCGTCGCAGCTGGCCGTGATCCTGGTCTGGGCCCTGGCCGGCTGGCACTGGGGGCTGCCACTGATGGTGGCCAGCCATGCGCTGTTCATGGTGCCGGTGTTCCTGCCCAACAGCCGCTTCTATGCGCCGGTGCTGAGCCGACTGCCGGAGGCCGGCAACACGGTATGGCTGACCATCGATGACGGCCCCGGTCCGGAAACCCGCGCCGTGCTCGACCGGCTGGACCGCCACCAGGCACGCGCCACCTTCTTCCTGGTGGGGGAACGTGCGCTGGCACAGCCGGAACTGGTGCAGGAGATCCTGCGCCGTGGCCATGACCTGGGCAATCACAGCCACAGCCATCCGCAGGCGCGCTTCTGGCGGCTGGGCCCGGCGGCGATGCGCGCCGAGATCGAGGGCTGCCAGCATGCCCTGCAGGCGGTAAGCGGCCAGCCGGTGCGCTGGTACCGCTCGGTGGTGGGCATGACCAATCCGTTCGTGGCGCCGGTGCTGCAGCGGTTGGGGCTGGTCCGGGTAGGCTGGAGCGCGCGCGGCTACGACGGCGTCGGCTGCACGCCGGATGGCGTGCTGGCACGGCTGCTGCCTGACCTGCGCCCGGGCGCCATCGTGCTGCTGCACGAAGGTGCCGCCCATGGGCACAACCTGGTGATCATCGAGCGCGTGCTGCAGGCGCTGCACGAGCGCGGGCTGAAGGCGCAGCTGCCGGCCGGATAACCGGTAGCGCCGGGCCACGCCCGGCGAGCGCAGCGGCATGGATGGAATCCGCCGGGCATGGCCCCGCGCTACCGGATGCGGTGCGCCACCAGCAGCCAGCTGTTGAACGGGGTACGCCCGTGCAGCGGCCGGGGCGACGTCACCTGCAATCCGGCCTCGATCAATGTCGCCTGCAACACCTGCGGATCGGGATAGTGGCGCGGTCGTGTGCCCATCCAGCCGATCAGCCAGGCCAGCCGGTCGGCCACCCGCGTGGTGCGGTCGCGGCCATCGCCGGTGGCCAGCGGTGTACGCAGCAACAGGCAGCCGCCGTGGGCCACCTGCGCGCTGGCCGCGCGCAGCAGGGCCTGCTGTGGGCCCGCGTCCAGATACTGAAGCACGTCCAGCAGCAGGACGTGCCCGGCCTGCGCCGGCAGCGGCGCCTGCACATCCACGCAGTCGAAGCGCACGTCCTGCAGGTCGGCGGCAGCACGTTGCGCGCGGGTGATCTTGCCGGCATCCACGTCCACGCCCAGGTAATGCTGGGTACCGCCGCGCTGGCGCAGCACATGGGCGAACAGGCCCAGCCCGCAGCCCAGGTCCAGCACCGGCTGCCCATCGTCAGGCAGATGCTGCAGCACGCCGTCGTACAGCGGATCGCTGCCGAGCTTGCCGCGGGTGTAGTAGTAGTCGCGGCGGCTGCCCCAGGCCTGCGCTGGCCGGAATGCTTCTGCGATCAAGCGGGCCTGCGGGGCGGTCAGGGGCGTGCAGGGCAGGGGCGGGCCGTTCCGTGGCGTGCCGTCCATCGTCTCAGTCCGTGCCGCCAAGTAGATGCGCGGCCACCGGCAGAGCGCGCGCGCTCCACAGCGCATACATCCGCGCTGAAGGGTGCAGGCCGTCCTCGGCAATCATCGTCGGGTCTTCGCCCTGCGCGCGGCTGATATCGGTGATGTCGACGAAGGCCACGCCCTGCTGGGTGCTGATCACCTCGGCAGCCGCGTTGAACTCGTCGGTCTCGATCTCGATCGTGGCCAGGTCGCGGCCACTGCCGGCGCCGAACGGGGTCGCACCCCAATCGGGGAAGGACAGCACCAGCACGCGGCCGGCGTCACCGCCAGCGAAGCCGATCGCCCGCTGCAGCAGGGCCTTGAACTGGCTGCGGTATTCGTCCAGCGGACGCCCGCGGTACTGGTTGTTGACGCCGATCAGCAGGCTGACGAAATCGAACGGCCCCTGCGGCGCGGCCGCATCGATGCCCGCATCGAGTTCGTCGGTGGTCCAGCCGGTGGTCGCAATGGTCTGCGGATCGGACAGCTCAGTGCCCTGTGCACGCAGCGCGGCAGCCAGCTGGTGCGGCCAGCGGCCTTCGACTGCAACCGCTTCACCGATGGTGTACGAATCGCCCAGCGCCAGATAGGACAGGGTCACAGGTCAGGCCACCGAACGGCGCGGCTTCAGCGGCACGACCTTGGTCGCGTCCTCGGCACGCCGTGCCAGCACGCGGTCGATGCGCGCGAACACATCGCGCATCACCGAGGCCTCTGGCATCAGGGTCACGCGGAAATGGTGGCGGTAGGGCACGTTGAAGCTCGAGCCCGGCACCACCAGCACGCCCTCGTTGTTCATCAGGTCCAGCGCGAAGTTGTGGTCGTCGAAGCCCTTCGCCGCAGCGCCGACCACGGCCGGGAACGCGTACAGCGCACCGGCCGGCGCGACCAGCGACAGGTGCTCGCTGGCTTCGCAGGCCTCGATTACCGCGCGGCGGGTTTCATACAGGCGGCCGCCCGGCGTGCACAGCTCGGAAATGGTGTCCGGGCCGTTCACCGCGGCCTCGATGGCGTACTGGCCCGGCACGTTGGCGCACAGGCGCAGCGCACCGAGCAGGTCCAGCGCCGCGCGGAAGTCACCCAGGCGGGCATCATCGCCGCTGAGGTGGGCCCAGCCCACGCGCCAGCCGCAGGCGCGGTGCACCTTGCTCAGGCCGCTGAAGGTCAGGCACGGATGATCACCGGCCAGCGGCGCGACCGGCTGGAACACCGCGTCGTCGTACAGGATCTGGTCGTAGATCTCATCAACCAGCAACAGCAGGTTGTGGCGGCGCGCGATCTCCACCACGCGCTCCAGCAGTTCGCGTGGGTAGCTGGCGCCGCTGGGGTTGTTCGGGTTGATCAGCACGATGGCGCGGGTGCGCGAGGACACCAGCGTCTCGATCTCGCTCGGGTCCGGCTGGAAGCCGTTCTCCGGTGCGCAGCGGTAGTACACCGGGCGGCCATCGTTGAGGATGGTCGAGGCCGACCACAGCGGGTAGTCGGGCGAGGGCACCAGCACTTCGTCGCCGGGATTGAGCAGCGCACGCAGCGACAGGTCGATCAGTTCGCTGACGCCATTGCCGAGGAAGACGCGGTCCGGGTGCGCATCGGGCGCGCCACGGCGGGCGTAGTAGCTGGCGATGGCTTCACGCGCGACCGGCAGGCCCTGCTGGTGCGTGTAGGGGTCGGTGCGGCCCATGTCGTCGGCGATCGCACGCTGAAGGTGCTCCGGCGCGCGGAAACCGAAGGCGCCGGGATTGCCGATGTTGAGCTTGATCAGCTTGCGGCCCTGCGCCTCCAGCTCCCGGGCTCGCCGCGCCAGTTCTCCGCGGATTTCGTAGCGCACTTCGGAAAGGCGCTCGCGGATGGCCAGGGGCTTGGGCGAGTTGGTGGACATGGGAGCTGGGCCGTCAAAAGGCATGGGGCTTCCATCCTACCGGAATTGCTGCAATGCATGGCAAGGGCTCCGGGCCCGTCATTGCTGGGCTGGCAGGGCGCCGGCACAGGTAGAATGGCGGCGATGACCCAGACCCCCGATTTCATCGCCCTGCAGACCATTGGCTGGCCCTGGCCGGGCCCGGCGCAGCAGGCCGACTGGCAGGCCGCGATGGCCGCACATCCGCAGGCCCGCCCGGCACGGGTGATCGAACAGCACCGCACCCACTACGTGGTGGCCGATGGCCCGGATGCGTCGATCAAGGCCGAGTCCCTGCCGGAATGGCAGCGCCCGCGCTTCCCCAGCCATGAACGGCCAGCGGTGGGTGACTGGGTGCTGCTCGATGGCATCCGCATCGTCGCCCTGCTGCCGCGGCGTACCGCGATCAAGCGCGGTGCGGCCGGCGAGCATTACCACCAGCAGGTGATCGCCGCCAACATCGATACGGTGTTCATCGTCTGTGGCCTGGATGCCGACTTCAATCCGCGCCGCATCGAGCGCTACCTGCTGCTGGTCGGTGGTGGTGGTGCAGAACCGGTGGTGGTGCTGACCAAGGCCGACCAGACCGAGTACAGCGAAGACGCACTGGCGGTGCTGGAAGAACTGGAGATGCAGGGCATCGCGCTGCATGCGATCAACGGCCTGGATGCCGACAGCGTGGCGGTGCTGCAGCCGTGGCTGGGCCCGGGCCGCACGGTGGTGCTGGTCGGTTCTTCCGGTGCCGGCAAGTCCACGCTGACCAACACCCTGCTCGGCGAGCAGCGGATGAAGACCAACGCAGTGCGCGCCAACGATTCGCGTGGACGCCACACCACCACGCACCGCGCGCTGATGCCGCTGCCGACCGGCGCCTGCCTGATCGACACCCCCGGGATGCGCGAACTGAAGCCGACCGGCGAAGAGACCCTGTCCGAGGGTGGGTTCGCGGACATCGAAGCGCTGGCCGCACAGTGCCGTTTCAACGACTGCAAGCACCAGCAGGAGCCGGGCTGTGCCGTGCGTGCAGCGATCGAGGCTGGCGAGATTGAAGAGAGCCGGCTGCTGAACTACTTCAAGCTGAAGGAAGAAGTGGCCGCCGCTGCCGCCAAGCTGGCAGTACGCCAGGCTGAGACCGCGCAGGAACGCGGTGGCAAGAAGGGCAAGGGCCAGCAGTTCCGCCCGGCCGGCAAGCCGCGCAGGCGTTGATCGGTATCGCGGGGTCGGATCCCATTGCACCGCAATGGGCTCTGCCCCCTGCAATGAACCTGCGTCTGCCTGCTTCGGGTGGGTGCCAACTGCCCGCTCCTGGTAGGTGCCAACCTTGGTTGGCACGGATGTATCCGAAGTCCGCCTTCGGCGGATGCCAACCAAGGTTGGCAGCTACCCGATCCATTGCACCTACCAACGTGCGGGCAGGGCGCTATAGTCCGCGCATGGAACCGACTGCGACGCTGGACCGTGACGTGGCCCACCATGCAGCGCTCGATGCGCGCCTGGTCGAGGCCGTGGGAGGCATCCGCCTGCTGGGCCTGACCAGCTGGCCAGCCACGGTGCAGGCACCGTTCCTGGACAGCGTAGCGCGCGGCCAGCCGGTACTGCCGAAGGTGGATTACCCGGAGCTGGACTTCAGCGAAGAACGCCGCGCGCTGGCCGCGATCGCCGCCGACTGTGACGACAGCCATCCGCTGGGCCACTACGTGCGGCAGTCGGCACAGAGCTGGGACCTGGCCGCACAGCTGCTGGAAGGGCTGGGCACCGCTGCAGTCGATACCTGTTCTGTGCAGCTGTTCGGCGCCCCCGAGCAGCCGCTGCCGGGCAATGGCCCCAGCACGCGTGAGGCTGCACGCCACTTCATCCAGATCGCCGCCGAACTGGACCACGAACTGCTGGCGCCGGAAGAACAGGTGCCGGTCTCGGCCATCGCGCTGCAACTGCAACTGCAGAACGATCTGGACGCGTTCTTCGAATCGCGCATCATCCAGGTACAGCTCGACCCGGAGCTGGTGTCCAAGGCCGCCGCCGGCCCGACCCGCATCCGCCTGCGCACCAGTGCACGCTTCAGCGCCTACGACCGCGCGCAGCTGTTCCACCATGAAGCGCTGGTGCATTCGCTGACCGCCCTGAACGGCCGCGAGCAGCCGGTGCTGCCCAGCCTGGCACTGTCCTCGCCGCGGGTGACGGCCACCCAGGAAGGGCTGGCCACCTTTGCCGAGCAGATCACCGGCAGCATCGACATCGAGCGCCTCAAGCGCATCAGCCTGCGCACTGAAGCGATCGCGATGGCACGCGAAGGTGCCGACTTCATCGAAGTGTTCCGCTATTTCTGCGATGCCGGGCAGAACGCGGAGGAGAGCTTCGCCTCGGCACAGCGCGTGTTCCGCGGCGTGCCGCCGAGTGGCGGCCTGGCCTTCACCAAGGACACGGTGTACCTGCGCGGCCTGGTGTCGGTGCACACCTTCTTCCGCCACATGCTGGCCGAGGACCGCCTGCAGGTCTGCCGCTGGTTGTTTGCCGGCAAGATGAACCTGACCGACGCGATTGCGTTCGCGCCGTTGTTCGATGCGGGGGTGCTGAAGCCGCCGCGCTGGCTGCCGCACTGGGTGAGCCGGGCGAATGGCCTGGCCGGGATGCTGGCGTTCTCGCTGTTCGCCAACCGGATACGGATGGACCAGCTGGCGCCGGAATGAAATGCGTTGGCGGGATGATGCGCTGGCGCCTCGATTGATATCGCTGGGCGGCGGTGGGGCACCCTGGTCAGGACACGCCGTAAACCCATCCATGGGGGCTCGATCGGCGCATCCATGCGCCTCACGGTCTTGGCCAGGGTGCCCCACCGCCGCCAGACAGTTTCCCGCGCGGGCGGCAGCACATCACCGCGCCGAAGGGATTGCGCTTGAAAAGCAAAGAGCCGGGCAATGCCCGGCTCTTTGCTTTTGCTTTTCATTGCCTCCGCGCCATGCAGGAACACTCGATGCCCCGCAGCGCCCGCTTCTGACTTAGAACTCCGCCGCCACCGTCATGAACAACTGCCGCGGCGCGCTCGCGTGGATCGCATAGCGCTTGCCCTCCGGATCGGTCGGTGCGAACGAACTCAGCTGGCCCGCATAGCGCTTGTTGGTCAGATTGGTCGCGTTCAACGACACCCGCACATTGCGCAGGCCCAGGCCCGGGCCGAAATCGTAGCCCGCACCGGCGTCGAAGGTAGTCACGCCCGGCACCGACTGGTCGTTGGTGTAAGTGTAGTAGCGCTTGCCGGTGTACTTGGCACGCAGGCTGGCGAAGAAGCCATCGCGGTTCCAGCTGATTTCACTGGAGGCCATGCGCTGCGGCGTATCCACGGTGATCTTGCCGGCCACCGGCACTACCGCGCCGCCGGACAGGTAGTCGTCCTCGTAGGTGGTCTTGTTCCAGGACAGCGCGTTGTACCACTGTAGGCCGTCGATCGGCTTGAGGATGAAGGTCAGTTCCGCGCCGTAGCTCTTCACCGAACCGACGTTGATGAAGCGCGTCACGCACTCCGGACGCGTGCCGACTTCGATGCTCGAGCACGGGTTCAGCGACAGCAGGCGGTTGTCGAACTTCACGTTGTAGCCTGCGATCGACGCCTGGTACTTCTCGCCGAAGGTACGGAAGCCGGCTTCCAGGCTCTTGGACTTCTCCGGCTCCAGCCCGGCACTGGCCGCGAACGATTCCGGCGACACCTGCAGCGGGCCGCCGCTGCCACCGCCGACGAAGGCAGCGATGTTTTCGGCATACGAGGCGAACAGCTCGTTGTTGGCGTTGAGCTTGAAGCCCAGGCCCAGCTGCGGCAGCACCGATTCCTTGGCAGTCAGCGTGCCTGAGGCGATGCTGGTTTCCACGCCCGGGTTGGCGGTGGCGCGCATGCGGGTGTTCGGGCTCTTGATGCCCACGTCCACGGTCAGGCGCTGGTCCAGGAAGCGCATGCGGTCCTGCACGTAGAACTGGCGCGTGCGGATGTCGAAGTCCTGGTTGAACAGCAGGCGGTCCGGGTTCTTCAGGTACAGGTCGTCCAGGAACGGGCCGCTGATGTAGTAGAAGTTGCGCGAAACGTTATGGTCGTTCTGCTCGTACCACAGGCCGGCTTCCAGCTCGTGGATACCGACCGTCCACGACAGTGCGGCGGTCAGGCCGTCGCGGTTGATCGTGTAGTTGGTGCTGCGGATCGAGATCGGCAGCATCTTGTCGGTGCCGGGGTAGGACGGCTGGCCCGGTGCCCACCAGTGGCCCTGGCCACGGTTGTCGTGGTGGTAGGCCAGCAGCTTCAGGCGACCCTGCTCACCCAGGCGCAGGTCGGCATCCACCGAGTACAGGTTGTCGTCACGCAGTGCACGGCTCTGGTAGTACGCATCGTCGATGCTGGTGACGCCACCGCTGAACCTGCACTTGCTGCGGTCCAGCGTGCCCGGCGCGCAGTACGCAGCAGCCACGGCTCGATCCCAGTCCGGCGCGTAGATGTTCCAGTCATAGCCCAGGCCACGTGCCAGCATGTCCTTGGACAGGTAGGCGTAGTTGGCCTGGCTGGCGCGCGAGGTGGCCACGAACGCACCGAAACGATGGTCGCCCACGTTCCACACCGCCTTGGCGTTGAACTGGCGAGTGGTCTGGTTCTGGTACGGCGCAGCCCACATGTCCTGGTCCTGGTGCACGCCGGACACGTAGGCCGAGAAGCCGTTGATGTCGCCGGTATCCACGCGCAGGTAGCCACGGCGCTGGCTGTTGTCGCCGACGGTGACGCTGGCGCGACCGCCGAATTCGGTGGACGGGTCCATCGAGAAGTACTGGATGGTGCCGCCCAGGTTGCTGGTCGAGGCCACGCCCAGCGAACCGATGCCCTGCGACAGCTCGGCGCCGGCCAGGTTCTCGGCGATGATCGCGCGGGCGATGCTCAGGCCGTTGTAGTTGCCGTAGCTGTTGTCGCCCAGCGGGATGCCGTCCAGCGTGTAGCCCAGGCGGCTCTTGTCGAAGCCACGCAGGCTGATGGTCTGCGATTCCTCGTTGGCACCGAAGGCGTCGTTGGACTGCACCGACACGCCCGGCAGGCGATCGAGGATCTTCTGGCCGCTGGTGCCCGGCGGCAGCACCTGCTTGTCGACGGCGGTGATGCGCTGCACCTGGCGGGTCTCGCCCTGGCCGATCACGGAGACGGTATCCAGCGTCTGCGCGCTCAGCGCGGCATCGGTGCTGGCGCCGGTATCGGCGGCGGTGGCAGCATGGGCGCTGGCGGCGGCGGAAAGCGCGATCGCCACGGCGATCGTCAGGTGTCGGGTCTGCATGGTGGTCCGTTGCATTGGGGGTGGTCACCGGCACGCGTGCGCGGTGCATGGCCACTATGCGAACGGAACATGAAACCTTCTTTACGGAAAACCAACGAACGATGCAGGGCAGTGGTGTGCGTCCTGCAACCTGTTCGTCATGGTGGTATGCCGGAGAGAATCAGAAGCGCTCACCGGGCCACCTGAATTTGAGCTGGTCCATGCAGTCACGATCATGTTCGGAGAATGAGAACCCGATCTGGATGCCGTTCAGTACCGTGCCGAACACCGTCGACTCGTCCAGACTATGCCCTGACGGGACGGAAAGGACGTTGAAGTCGGGGTAGCGACGACCCATCTGCTTTCGCGAGATGCAGGCGCCGCCCAGCGACAGCGTAATGCCTTTGATGATTCGCCCCGACGCATCGCTGTAGATCTGGCCAGAAGGCGCCCTGATCCTCCCAGCGACCACGAAAGGCGCCAGATCGATGGTGGCGCTGTCGCCCCGGCCCCTTCCTGCTTCCGAACGCGAGCCGGCCGGAGCCAGGGGTGACAGCTGCGCGACAAGGTCAGAGCGTGCCAGTTGCAAGGACCAGCGCTCCACGAGCCGCCAGGTTGCGTCCGCCTCTTCTGCAGTGGCAGCGGGTGGGGTTGCCGCCAGTGGCGTGGTGGCGACCGCAAGAAGCGCAATCAGCATTGCACGCATGCCAACCTCCTTGATCCGCGATGTCAGCCGTTCGTCCATTGGGCGCGGCAAGCGCTAGCAGGTATAGCACCGGTTCTGCCGATGCATCGGGAAGTGCGTCTCAGAAATGCAGAAACAAAAAGGGGCCGGATCCCCCTCGCGAACGAAGGTTCACCGGCCCCGCGCACTCCGTGGGGGAGGCGGTCCACGCGCTGCGTGGAGACGGGCTCAACCCATGTACAGGCCACCGTTGACCGGATAGTCGGCGCCGGTCACGTACGAGGCTTCATCCGAGGCCAGCCATGCGCACAGGCCGGCCACTTCTTCCGGACGGCCCAGGCGTCGCACCGGCACCGAGGCGGCCAGCCGGTCCAGCACGTCCGGCGGGAAGCTGCTGATCGCCTGGCTGGCGATGTAGCCCGGCGACAGCGTGTTGACGGTGACCCCGCGTGAGGCCACTTCGGCGGCCAGCGCACGGCTGAAACCATGCATCGCGGCCTTGGCGGTGGCGTAGTTCACCTGGCCGATCTGGCCCTTGTGGGCGCTGACCGAACCGATGTTGATGATGCGGCCCCAGCCCCGCGTGGCCATGCCGTCCACCACCTGCTTGGTCAGGTTGAACAGCGCATTGAGGTTGGAGGCGATCACCGCGTTCCAGTCTTCCACCGTCATCTGCCGGAACAGCAGGTCGCGGCTGCCGCCGGAATTGTTGACCAGTACATCCACCTCGCCGACTTCGGCGCGGACCTTGGCGAACGCCGCGCTGGTCGAGGCCCAGTCGGTCGCGTTGCCTTCGGAGGCGATGAAGTCGAAGCCCTGTTCGCGCTGCTCGCGCAGCCAGTTGGCCTTGCGCGGTGAGTTCGGCGCGCAACCGGCGACCACGGTGTGGCCGCTGCGGGCCAGGCTCTGGCAGATGGCAGTACCGACACTGCCCATGCCGCTGGTGACGTAAGCGATTCGAAGCGTCATTGCAGAAGGCTCCTTGGTAAGGGGTCAGGCCGCGAGCGGGTACAGGCCGAACAGCAGGCTGCCGACCATCAGCAGCATCGAGATGGCGATGGCCCACTTCAGGGTGAACTTCTGGTGATCGGCGAACTCGACCTTGGCGAGGCCAACCAGCAGGTAGGTGGACGGCACCAGCGGGCTGAGCAGGTGCACCGGCTGACCGGCCAGCGAGGCGCGCGCCATTTCCACCGGGGTGATGCCGTAGTTGCCGGCGGCTTCGGACAGGATCGGCAGCACGCCGAAGTAGAACGCGTCATTGGACATGAAGAAGGTGAACGGCATCGACGCCACCGCCGTGATCACCGCCAGGTACGGCCCCCACGATTCCGGGATCACCGCCAGGAAGCTGTGCGACATCGCTTCGACCATGCCGGTGTTGTTGAGGATGCCGGTGAAGATGCCAGCGGCGAAGATCAGCGACACCACCGACAGCACGTTGCCGGCGTGGTTGACCACGCGGCGGCGCTGCTCGGCCAGGTTCGGGTAGTTGATCACCAGGGCGATGGCGAAGCCGACCATGAACAGCACCGGCATCGGCAGCACGCCGATGATCAGCGCGGTCATCAGCGCCACGGTCAGGGCCAGGTTGACCCACAGCAGCTTCGGACGCTTGATGTCCTCGGCGTCTTCCACGGTCGGCAGCGGGTTGCTGTCGTCGGACACGCTGTTGTCCATCCAGCTGCCGCCCTTGGGCAGGGTCACCACGCCGAGGCGACGGCGTTCCTTCAGGCCCAGGTACCAGGCCAGCAGCAGCACGCCAGCACAGGCGATCACCATCGACGGGATCAGCGGCACGAACACATCGGCCGGGTCCACGTGCAGCGCGGTGGCCGCGCGGGCGGTCGGGCCGCCCCACGGGGTCAGGTTCATCACGCCGCCGGCGAGGATGGTCACGCAGGTCATGTTCAGCGCGTTCATGCCCAGCCGCTGGTACAACGGCAGCATCGCCGAGACGGTGATCATGTAGGTGGTCGAGCCATCACCGTCCAGCGAGATCAGCATCGCCAGCACCGCGGTGCCGAGCACGATCTTCATCGGATCGCCCTTCACGAAGCGCAGGATCACCCGCACCAGCGGATCGAACAGGCCGGCGTCGATCATCACCCCGAAGTAGAGGATGGCGAACATCAGCATCACGCCGGTGGGCGCGATCTTCTTGATGCCCTCCAGCATCATCTCGTCGATGTTGGCGCCGAAGCCGCCGATCAGCGCGAACAGGATGGGGATGGTGATCAGGGCGACGAGCGGCGACAGGCGTTTGCTCATGATCAAGTACATGAACGTAATGACCATGCCAAAGCCGAGGATGCTCAGCATCATCTGCGGACTCCTTGCGAAAACAGGACGTGGGGGAGTGGAAGGGGCCCGGGCGGAATGCCCGGAATGTCGGGCTTAGAAGTCGTACTGCAGGCGGCCGGTGACCGCACGCGTGCGGTCCACCGTGACCCCGGCGAGGCGGTCGCGGTTGCGGCTTTCGATCACGTTGAGCATGAAGCGCAGGTTGTCGCGCAGGTACCAGTTGCCACCCAGCGTCCATGCTTCGGTGCTGCCGCGGCGCAGGTCGGGGGCACCGTCGAGGTGCTGTGCGCCCCACATCTGGTCGTAGCGCAGCGCCACTTCGAAGGCACCGGCCTTGTGGCGGATGTCCTTCACCCGCGCGAAGCGGCCGGTCTTGCGGTCGTAGGCGCGGCTTTCGCCGGTGACGAACCAGCTGAGCATGCCGTAGGCCGCCATCACGTCGCCACGCTGCGCGCCGTCATCGAAGGTGGCTCCACTGAATTCGCCCTGCCACGACAGCGGACCGCGCACCTGCGCGTATTCCAGCGACCACTTGTTGACGTCGGTATCGCGGCCGGCGGAGAAGTCGACCAGGGTCAGGCGGCTCTCGTCGGATAGGTGGCCGGCCGGGCGCGGGCGGATGCGCAGGCCAGGCACGCCATTGGCGCCGGGGTTGTCGTAGGCCTCACGGGCCAGCGACAGGCCCAGGTGCAGCACGTCGCCATCGCTGGGCGAGGGCGCCCAGGTGACGCGGCCACCGGCGGCACGGCCCTTCACCTGCCAGGCGTCGATGCTCTCCAGGCTGTAGATGCTGGCCGCCCAGGTAAAGTCACCCGGATTGGCCTGCCACGATGCGCCCAGGCGATACAGCGGTGCCAGCGTGGTGCCGGCGTTGCCGCGCTCCAGGAAGCTGCCGTAGTTGGAGCTGGTGCGGTCATCCAGCGAGAAGTACTGCTTGAACTGGCCCACGGTCAGCTTGCCGGCCTTGCCGAAGCTGCGTGCCAGGTACACGTCCTTGGCCTCGACGCGGTCGCCGGAGAAATCGGCTTCCAGCTTGTAGTCGACCACGAAGAACTTGCCGGACACATCGACCCAGGCACGGCGGATCTCGGTGTCATCCTTGTTCGGCGTACCGCGATTGTCGTTGTCGAAGGTGGCGAAGTCCAGGTGCAGGCGGCCTCCGAGCGAGGCCGTGACCGGACGATCGTCTTCGGCGGCAAAGGCCGGCGCCGACAGGGCAGCCAGCGCCATCATGGCGGCAGGGCGCCGCCAGGCAAACGTGAATTCCACAAACCCTCCCAGGTGCGCGCCAGGCGCGCGGCAATCGTGGGCACCGGACGGTGCGCGGCCGCAGTCTGGGTTGCCGTAGCTGTCATCGTCCTGTCAACGGATTGTGCGGTGCAGCGTAAAACCGGCCACTGCGCTCACTGGGCCACGCCCGGCAAGCGCGGCGGCGGCATGCGGTAGCATTCGTTTCCCCTCCCACCCCCGTGCCCATGCGCCTGCTGCTGGTCGAAGACAACCCGGATCTGGCCGATGCGATCATCCGCCGCATGCGCCGCAGTGGGCACGCCGTGGACTGGCAGGCCGATGGCCTGGCGGCCGCCAGCGTGCTGCGCTACCAGAGCTTCGACTTGGTGGTTCTGGATATCGGCCTGCCCAAGCTCGATGGCCTGCGCGTGCTGGCCGGCATGCGCGAGCGCGGCGACAGCACACCGGTGCTGATGCTGACCGCGCGCGACGGCATCGAAGACCGTGTGCAGGCGCTGGACGTCGGCGCCGACGATTACCTGGGCAAGCCGTTCGATTTCCGCGAGTTCGAAGCGCGCTGCCGCGTGCTGCTGCGACGCGCGCGCGGCCAGGCCAGCGAAGTGGTGCAGATCGGTGGCTTCCAGTTCGACAATGCCGCGCACCGGGTCAGCCTCGACGGCGAACCGATCGAACTGCCGAACCGCGAGTACCGGCTGCTGGAGATTCTGGTCGGCCGCCTCGGCCAGGTGGTCGGCAAGGATGAGATAGGCAATGGCCTGTTCGGCTTCGACGATGAAGCCGGCCCGAATGCCATCGAGCTGTATGTGGGGCGCCTTAGAAAGAAGCTGGCAGGTGCACCGCTGCGCATCACCACGGTGCGCGGCGTTGGCTACCTGCTGGAAGCCAGTGATGACAGCGCCGACGCCGATGGCTGACGCGCGGACCGCGAACGCCGCACCGGGCTCGCTGCGGCGCACGCTGCTGCTCTACCTCGGCGCGTTGCTGGCGGTGTTCGCGGTGGCTCTGCTGTTTGCCGCGCGCGGCTATGGCCAGCGCGCCGCCAACCGTTCCTACGATCACCTGTTGGTGTCCTCGGCGTTGTCCATTGCCGATTCGGTGGCCCTGGTCGATGGCCAATGGCAGGTCGATCTGCCCTATGCGGCGCTGGACCTGCTGGCGATGGCCCCGGAAGACCGCGTGTTCTATCGGGTCGCCGACAGCCGTGGCAACCTGATCACCGGCTATGGCGACCTGCCGGCGCCGCCGCGCCGGCCCGGCACGCAACCGCAGCTGTTTGATGCGGCGTACAGTGGCGAGACCGTGCGCTTCGTGGTGGTCGGCCGCAGTTTCGCCGCCGCCTCGGCGCAGGGCGAAGTACAGGTGCAGGTCGGCCAGACCCGGCGTGCGCGTGAAGCGGTCGCGCAGGACATGGTCAACCGCGCACTGCTGGCGATCGGTGTGCTGTCCGGCCTGCTGCTGGCGCTGGTGGCCTTTGGCGTGCATCGCGCATTCCGGCCATTGGTGCGGGTGGAACGCGAGCTGTCACGCCGCGAGCCCTCTGACCTGAAGCCGCTGGATGCCCGTGTACCGCGCGAGATGGACCAGATGGTGGCGGCGTTGAACCGCTTCATGGAACGCCTATCCAGCAGCAACGAGACCTTGCGTGCGTTCATGGCCGAGGCCGCGCACCAGATGCGCACGCCGTTGGCGGCATTGCGTGCGCAGGCACAGCTGGCGCTGGATGACGACGATCCCGAAGACATGCGGCGCAGCCTGCAGGCGATCGAGCGCAACGCCACCCACATGAGCCGGTTGTTGAATCAGTTGCTCAGCGATGCCAGCGTGATCCATCGTTCGCATCTGCAGCGCTTTGCTGCAGTGGATCTGGCCGAGACCGTGCACCAGGCCCTGCATGAAGCGCTGCCGCAGGCCGGCCCGGCGCCGCGCGTGCAGCTGGCGATGACCGCCGAGCCGGTACAGGTGCATGGCGATGCGCTGCTGCTGCGCGAGGCGATCAAGAACCTGGTCGACAATGCACTCAAGTACAGCGGCGACGGTCCGTTGCAGATCGCATTGACCGTGGAAGGCGGGCAGGCCGTGCTGACCATCGCCGACCACGGTGCCGGCATTGCCGCCGCCGATGCCGAACGCGTGTTCGAGCGCTTCGCCCGTGGCGAGGGCGCGCCGTCCGGCGGCGCCGGGCTGGGCCTGGCCATCGTCAAGCGCGTGGTCGACAGCCATGGCGGCCGCATCGATCTCAGCAACCGTCCGCAGGGTGGTTTGATCGCTACCATCCGCCTGCCCCGGAGCAGTTCATGATCCGCCTGTTCGCCACCGCCGTTGCCCTGCTGTTGGCCCTGCCGGTGCTGGCCGCGCCCGGCGATGTGCGCCGTTTTCCCGCACAGGCAAAGACCACGGCGCAGCTGCGCATCCACGGCACCACCGACATCGAAGTGTTCGCGGTGGTCATCGCCGACTACCAGCGGCTGCACCCGGGCACCGAAGTGGTGTACGAGGACATCATCACCCAGGACCTGTACGCGCGGTACCTGCACGACCGCGGCGGACCGGCATCGCCGGACCTGCTGATCTCCAGTGGCATGGACCTGCAGACCAAGCTGGTCAACGATGGTCATGCACTGCCGCACCGCTCCGCGCAGACCGCCGCGCTGCCGGCCTGGGCGCAGTGGCGCAGCGAGGCATTCGGCATCAGCTACGAGCCGGTGGTGATGGTCTACAACACCCGTGCACTGCCGTCGGCGAAGGTGCCGCACACGCGCCGGCAACTGCTGGACCGGTTGCGCGCCGAAGGCGCACCGCTGCGCGGCAGGGTCGGCACCTATGACATCGAACGCAGCAGCGTCGGCTACCTGCTGTCAACGCAGGATGCGCAGCGTGGCAGCATCGCCGGTGCGCTGCTGGGCGCGCTGGGCGACAACGACGTGGTGCGCGAGGAGCGCACCGGCGTGCTGCTGGACAAGGTGGCCAGCGGACAGCTGTCGCTGGTCTACAACGTGCTCGGCTCTTACGCGCAGGCGCGCATCGACGCGGGTGCTCCGCTGGCGATTGTGGAGCCTGAGGACTACACGCTGGTGGTACTGCGTACCGCGGTGATTCCACGCACCGGCCCACACCCGGAAGAAGCCCGGCGCTTCCTCGACTACCTGTTGTCGCCGCGTGGCCAGCAGGTGCTGTCACGCGAGGCACGGCTGATGCCGATCGTCACCGGCAGCGCACGTGGCGACGATGCGCCCGGCCGCAGCCGCCGCCCGATCCAGCTGGGCCCGGGCCTGCTGGTGTACCTGGATGCACTCAAACGCCGCCAGTTCCTCGATGCCTGGCGCAGCAGCGTGGAGCCGGCAGGGCGCTGAGGCGACGGCCTGCCCGTACAATGGCGGCATGAGCGAATACACCATCCTGATCGCCGATGACCACCCGCTGCTGCGTTCGGCGGTGGTGCAGTCATTGCGGCAGAGCCTGCCGCTGGCGCAGGTGCGCGAGGTCGCCAGCGCCGAGGCATTGGCCGAAGCCCTCGACGCGCACCCGGACGTGGACCTGGTGCTGCTCGACCTGACCATGCCTGGCGCACACGGTTTTTCCGCGCTGCTGCACGTGCGTGGCTCGCATCCGGACATCCCGGTGGTGATCCTCTCGTCCAACGACCACCCCCGTGTGATTCGCCGCGCCCAGCAGTTCGGTGCCGCCGGTTTCATCCCGAAGTCGGCCCCGGCCGAGACCATCGGCGAGGCGGTGCAGGCGGTCCTTGATGGCGGCTTGTGGTTCCCGGCGATGGCCGCCGAACGCTCAGAGGCCGACGCCCTGCTGGCCAGCCGCCTGGCCCAGCTGACCCCGCAGCAGTTCCGCGTGCTGCTGTGCCTGGCCGATGGCCTGCTCAACAAGCAGATTGCCTATACGCTGGGATTGGCCGAGAACACGGTGAAGGTGCATGTCACCGCGATCCTGAAGAAGCTCGAATGCCATAGCCGCACGCAGGCGGCGGTGCTGGTGAAGGCGCTGGAGCCCGAGGGCGACGCCGGCATCGGGTTGTAGTTTCCAGCCAACGGCGCAGCCCCTCGTGGGTGGACACGTAGAGCAGTTCATGGGTGAGGCCGGGCAGGTGGACTGCGCAGGGGCCGCTGCAAGTACGTCCATGTAAGCTCGGTCGCCGCTTGCTCGTGTGCGCTGTCCTGCGCACACGGCAA